>CAZRXU010000020.1:0-29038 GCA_964604135.1 uncultured bacterium
TGGTCGGGGCGACTGGATTCGAACCAGCGACCACTTGAACCCCATTCAAGTGCGCTACCGGACTGCGCCACGCCCCGATTGGAAGCACAATTCTATGCAACCTGTGTTCACCCGTCAAGTTCAGAACGCGGCTGGCGTGAAAGATCTCTTATTATAGACTCTAGTTCTTTGCGGATTTCATCAATCAATTCACCCGAGCTGTTGGCAGGCTTCAAATCAAGTGCCAGCTGACCATCCTTTTTCTTCAAAATTTCGATCTGCTTGCGGGCTCCTTCTATGGAATAACCCTCTCCGTTAAGAAGCCGGTCAATCAGTTTGAGCATGTCGAGATCATGTGGCCTGTAACACCGGTTGCCGGCATTGTTCTTGTGGGGTTTCAACGAGGGAAATGCCGTCTCCCAGTAGTGAAGTGTGTGGGATTTGATCTTCAGCATTTCGCTAACCTCACCTATGGAGTAATACAGTCTTCCAGTTGCTTCTTTCATTTTCCCATCCTTAACAGCCTCTTCCACAATGGAAGACTGCTCCTCCTTGCAGCCATGACTTTTTCAAGCCCCCTCAAGGCAGGCTTGTAATCCTCCTGCCAGGACAGGGCATCCGCATAAGACTTTGCCGCACTGTCCAGCTGCTTTCCCTGCAGATACATATCTCCCAACAAACAGTGAATCTCCGGGTTGAAGTATTCAGCTTCACTCGCTTTCTTCAACTCTTCAACAGCCTCGCGCAGTCTCCCGCGACCTGCAGCCGCCTTGGCAAGCAGCTTCCTTAGTTCAATATCGCGGGGAAAAGCAACAACAGCTTTCTTCATAAGGGTGCTTGCCCTCCAGAAATCGCCCTTGGCAATAAGCATTCTGGACTCGCGCTTGATTCTCTCCAGTTTCTTTTTGCTCATCAGCCCCGGTTGCTGTCTCTTCTCTTCCCCTGGCACTGACCTTCGTTCAGGCCTGGAACGAGGTGCTTTATCGGGAACCGATTCCTCGGCACCCCGTCCCTCGTCTGTGGAAATAACTTCATCCTGGTATTTATACTCTGGTACACCCAGGTTCCTGTCGTACTCGGCCCGTTTTTCAGGGTTGCTGAGTACAGAATAGGCCTCATTGATCTCCGCGAAACGCTCCTGTACCTTTGGAGAATCACCCGCAACGTCAGGATGGTGCTTAAGAGCCATCTTTGCATAGGCTATCTCGATAGCATCCTGGCTGGCGCCCCTTTTTACCTTTAGCCTCTGGTAATAATCAGCGGACGCTTCCCCCATATACATGCACTACCTCAGTACTGTAAATCGTTCGGTGGCAGCTCTGTTGCCACTCTCTGCGCGTATAAAGTAAACACCGTTCTGCAAATCATCAGGAATTGCCCAGGTACCCTCAGACGGAACTGCCACAACTCTGCCTGCCACATCAAGAATGGCAACACAAGCCTCGGGTACACCTGAAACGGTGTAGCCCAGAACTGAGCTCACAGGATTTGACTGAAGCGATATACCGAGAACCTCACACGGAGCATTGGTCTCTTCCTCGATACCTACCAAACTGAGAAGGTTCATGCAAAGAATCTTGTTCATAAACCGACACTCTGCGTTGTTTGTAACTATTGCTGTTGTATCGTTCTGGCTGCCCCAGAATCCGGAATCGTTAACTTCCGGCGTTAAGAACAGCATGGGGCTGTGTGTGGATGCCCCGTAAGACCAGTCTACAGCGTCGCCGTTTACATCGTAAAGAATCTCTCCACATCGCCCGTAGCGCCAGTTGCCGGCAGGTGGAACATAGGGAGCAGTCATCTGCGTAGCCCAACTCTGGAATGTGCTCTGGTGCGGCGTTGGAGAATTGTTGTAGCCGTAAGGGTAAAGCAGCATTCCACCGTATGTGTGGTAGTGGAACCCGCCGAGGGGCTGTATTGAATCTATCCACTGGGTTTCGGCAAGGGTTTCAGGTTCGCTGAGCGCGGCACTTCCCCTGTAGGTCTGTGAATATGGGTCGGGGCTTGAACCTGTGTCATCGTAAGCCCACTGGAAACTGTAGTTGCGGTTAAGGTCAACACCGTTGGAAGCCACCGGCGTGGTGAAATTCATGTTCTTGCGCTGATCTCCGCCGCCTGGGTTGTTGGCTTCATAGCCGTCGGGGTTCACTATGGGAATGAAATATATCTGAGCATTGTCTAGAATAAAGGTTGCCACAGTATCGCTGCCGTACTCTGTGGTAAGCCACTGTGCCCAGTCTATAAGAACAGAGTTGCTTCCAGGTTCACGGGCATGTGTCAGGGAAGTAAACAGAATAGCAGGAGCATCGGCAGGAGCATTCGTTATTCGTACAAAGTACAGATCCCTGCCCTGAAATGAAGTCCCGTAAGATGTGGGTGTGTCTACCATGTCGCTGCCTGCGGCAAGGGTAGCCCAGAAAGCGGCGTTCTCGTTGGGCCCGTAGTAGTAACCCATTTCATTCCTGCTGTCTGTTTCCGAAACCGGAAGAAGTTCAGACCACTCGAGGGGGAGCAGTTTTGCTTCGGGATACCTTGTCAGGGTTTCACCGACATACCTCTGGCTTACCATAACATCCACCCAGCCGTCTCTTCTGCTGCCGGCTGTTACCTCATAACCCATTTCACGGATCCGCGTAAAATCAGAATCTGTATTTGTTGGAATCCGGATAAGCCGACCAGCGTTCACCACTGCAGGCAGTGCCAGAACAAGACCCAGTACAAGCACTCTTCGCATCGCACTCTCCTATCTATAGTTGACAATCGCGCGGGAATCCTTTAAGTTCGCCCGTCATAAGGTGAATAGTAACAACGGGCGAAACAGTTCAGCTCGTTCGGTATATTCTGCGAAAGGAGAGGGCTCTTGGCAAGGAGCAAGCAATCACTCAAGCGACTTAGAACAGATGCTGTTAAAAACGAGAGAAATCACAGAAAACTCAAGAGACTTCGTACAGCCATTAAAAAAGTGAACTCGGCTGAAACTCCCGAGGAAAGAAAAGAGGCAGTTAAGCTGGCTCAGAGCCTTATAGACAAGGCAGGGCGAACCAGGCTAATGCACCCGAACAAGGCAAAAAGGCTGAAGAGCAGAGTTCTCTAAGAGCTCAGTGTTTAAAGCCCCCCACGTTGTGGAGGGCTTATTTTTAGTCGGTCAGGGTAAAATTGTAATGAAGAGTGGTCCACACTCCAACCGGCATATCGTTGTTTCTTGCACTGGTCCACCGTGTGTTGTATGCGGCGGCTATAGCAGCTTCGTCCAGAGAAGTTACACCGCTCTCTTCAAGAATCTGCACGTCCTTGATCTGCCCGTCACTTCCAATATACAGCCACAGCGTTACAACACCCTCCACACCTGCAAGCCGGGCAATTTCCGGGTATTCCGGTGGCGGCATGTATGTACAATTAGGCAAAACTTCTGAGGGATCAAACCCCGGAGGCCCTATTTCATCGCCAAAACCGTTTTCGCCTGCAACGAAATTTTCGATGGTTTCCACGGTTCTGAGCCCTACAGTATCCGTACTCATGGAAATTACAACAGGGTCTTTTTCAATCTCCTGCTCTAGCTCCTGAAGCAGACGGTCCTGTTCTGCAACTACCTCCTCTTCCTTCTGTTCAACAGTTGCATCGTATGGAAGAAAAGCATCAACGGCATCCATAACAGTATCCATTGTTCTTGTGGAAAGCCTGCCCAACTCCATCACGGGTGCAAACTGAAAAAGCACATTCAGAAACAGAAGACCTGCAAGAAAGCCGATCTCCATACCCATTCCCTTTAATCCAGTCACTTCACACCTCCTCTCTCTGTAAGTGATACAGCTCAGGTGCGAAGTTTGTTCCATTTACTACCGAAGGTCGGGTGTAACCTCACTGACTCCGCCTGGCAGATCACGCACAGAGTACCCGGCATCTGCCAGGTCATCTCTTAGTTTGTCTGCCTCCTGAAACAGTTTGTTCTTCCTGAGATAACCTCTTAATTCACCGAGAATTCTGCACAGATCCTGTGTTGACCCGCCGGTGTTCTCTAAAACCAGTTCAACGCCAAGCACACCTGTAACAAGACTGTCCAGAAGAGCTGCCATTGCATACTTGTCCGCCTCGGAAATCTCCCGTTCAAGAAGAATGTTTCCCGCTCTAACAAACTCAAACAGAACAGCAAGTGCCGACGGGGTGTTCAAATCGTCATCCATGGCCTTCCTGAACTCAGTTTCTGTATTTCCAACAAGCTCTGCCACGCCCTTTGACGGGTTTTCTGATTCTAAACTACCTAGCCTTGATCTGAAGCTGACAAGCCTTTCAAGACCGCTCTTCGCCCCGGCAAGCCCCTGGTCGGAAAAATCAAGAGGGCTTCTGTAATGGCTTCTGAGTATGTAAAGCCTTACCACCATTGGATCCCAGCGCTTGAACAAGTCACGGAGAAGAGTAAAGTTTCCAAGACTCTTGCCCATCTTTCTGCCGTCTACAGTAACCATGTTATTGTGTACCCAGTAGTTAACGAACTGCTTGCCTGTAGCAGCAGTCGACTGGGCAATTTCACACTCGTGGTGGGGAAAAACATTTTCAACCCCGCCGCCGTGTATGTCAAGAGTCTCTCCCAGATACCTCATGGACATTGCAGAACATTCAAGATGCCACCCTGGATATCCCCAGCCCCAGGGGCTGCTCCATTTCAGTATGTGATCTTTCCCTGCGTCTTTCCAAAGGGCGAAGTCCCGTGGATTACGCTTGTCGCCGGCAGTGGAGATTCGTGTACCGCTTCTTTGATCGTCTACCGTTCTTCCGCTGAGTTTTCCGTAGTCTGGAAAAGACGAAACATCAAAGTAGACATTCCCGCCTGACTGATAAGCGTGGCCTTTTTCAAGAAGGACTTTAATAAGCTCGATCTGCTCCGGGATGTGTCCGCTTGCCCTCGGTGAAATATCCGGTCTGAGATTGCCCAGAATATCCATATCATGGAAATAGCTGGCTGTGTATTTCTCTGCAATTTCCATGGGTTCAAGCTTTTCCAGAAGAGCCTGTTTCTGCAGCTTGTCTTCTCCTGCGTCGGCATCGTCTGTAAGGTGCCCTACATCGGTGATGTTCTGCACATACCTGACCTTGTACTCAAGATATCTGAGATACCTTATAAGAACATCAAAACTGACATAACTCTTGCCGTGCCCAAGATGGCTATGGCCGTACACAGTGGGACCGCATACATAGATGCTGACAAACGGTGGTTCCTGTGGAACGAACTCCTGTTTTTTTCTGTTCAAAGTATTGTAAAGGGAAAGCATATCGACTAACTCTCTTTCCAGTAATCGGTGTGCATGGCCTCTCTTGCCATACCCATGGTTTCTTCTCCTGCTCTTGTGGCCCTTTTCGTTCCCTCAAACAGAATGTCTTCAACAACACCCGGTTTGTCAAAGCTGGCCCTTCGTTCCCTTATGGGTGCAAGAGTTTCCTCAAGTTTGCCGATCAGATTCTTCTTGCATGACACGCAGCCGATGGTTCCCTTCCTGCAGGAATTCTCGATCTCCGGCACCTCTGATGCATTGAATGCCTTGTGGTAGGCAAAAATCGTACATATCTCCGGATGCCCGGGGTCTGTTTTATGAATGCGGGCAGGGTCTGTTACCGCGCTCATCACTTTTTTCTTTATCTCCGCAGGATCATCCTTCAGGTATATGGCATTCCCCAGAGATTTGCTCATCTTGGTGTTCCCGTCAAGACCAATAAGCCTTGATATATCACTGACCATTGCCTCGGGCTCTGGAAATACTTCCCCGTAGAGTTCGTTGAACCTTCTGGCAACAAACCTCGTAACCTCAACATGGGGAAGCTGATCTTCACCCACAGGAACAAGATTCGCTCTGCAGAACAGAATATCAGCAGCCTGGCTCACCGGGTATCCTAGAAAACCGTAGGTCATGTCTGTAAACCCGTACTGTTTTGCTTCAGTCTTTATGGTAGGGTTGTGTTTCAGGCGGCTCACCGAAGTGTAAAGCCCGAACAGAACAGTGAGTTCGGCAATCTGTGGAACCATACTCTGAACAAAAATGCTGACTTTTTCCGGGTCAAGCCCTGCTGCAATGTTGTCTAGTGTAACTTCCCGTACGTTAGTTCTTATGAGTTCCGGTGTTTCCCAGTGGGTGGTAAGTGCCTGTATATCCGCCACTATAATGTAGGTCTCATACTGGTTCTGAAGTTTCACTCTGTTTCTGAGTGAGCCTACAAAATGCCCCAGGTGAAGGGGACCCGTTGGCCGGTCACCGGTAAGGATTCTCTGCATTTCTCCTCTTTCAATTTTACAGGTTTATTCTCACCGGGGAATCTGAATCGCGGAAATCCCTTAAATCAATTTCACCAGTGTACATTTCCACAAGATTGATAACCGTGTCTACTGTTGGTTTTACCGCCGGGCAAACCTTCGAGTAGTCTTCAAGGTAACGCAGGGTCTGGGGAATGTATTTCAGATACTTGTCTTTGCCCAGAGCTCTGTACTGATAGGCAAATGTACCAACAGCTTTCATGTTCCTCTGGAGGGCACTGAAAACAAATTCGAACAGGTTAGCCCCACTGATACCCAGAATGTATGATGAAGCGAGCCCTTTCCAGCCATCACCGCAATCTCTGTAACTGTCACGCAGAAGACTGGACAGATCGTAGCACGGTGGCCCGTGCCTTGCATCCTGCCAGTCGATGATGTGTACTTTTCCTCTGTGAATCATCAGGTTTGCAGAATGATAATCTCTGTGGGTAAAAGATGTTATTCCAGACCCCATGGCCCTCTCGGATAATTCCCGAAAACGAACCTGAAGCTCGGACAGTTCATCAACAGGCACCCTGAGAAGCCTGAAAAAAAGATGCTCCAGGGTCTGCTCCAGCTCAGCCATGAAAAAACTTGGTGTAAAGTACCTCCGGCCTGCTATACTGTTGCTGGCTATCTCGGGAGTTATTTCCCGCTGAAGCCTGCGAAGCAAACCAAGAGATTCATTGAGGTATCTGTGGTAACTGCCGTTGTCTTCAATATCACAAAGCCTTGTGGTTCCGAGATCTTCCTGAATTACATAACCAAACGATTCATCACTCAACAGAACCTCGGGAAGCGGAAAATCCATTCCCCTCAGAAGTTTGTAGATGTCGAGCCATGGCCACAGAGGAGTGCGGGAACTGTCCATCACCACCACAGTTTTACCGTTGTGCTCTACCCTGTAAAAATCTCTGGCTGACGCATCTCCAGCAATGGGAACGATAGAACTGACCGCCCCATAATGCTCGCCTACCCAGCGTGCAACATCTTCCATCCGTTCAGTCAAACATCAACCCCTTTTCACAAACCACGGTACAATATCATTTACAAGCCTGGCCCCAGGCAAGAGCACTGCCCCCTCAAGCATAACAGAATTCCGAACAACCGCACCACTTGCGACTACACAGGAACGGCCTATCCGGTAAGAACCTTCAAGCTTTGCATCCCTGTGTACGCGAGCCGACTGATGAATATAACTTCCCTGAAGCAGCATATGCTCTCTGATAAGATGGAAACTGCCCATATCCAGCCAGTCTGTATCTGTAATATACTCATTAATGAATATACCTTCCTTTTCCGCTGCACTGCGGAGCAGTGTAAAAAAACCGATTGAGAGCTGCTCTTGCTTGGCAATACCCGCCACTTCTGGTGAAACAACGCTTACTCCCAGATAGTGCCTGGGATTCCCGTTTACTGTTAAAGAACCGTATTTACCATAGCCTGGAAAATTGCCTGTAAGTACCGTCCACTTTGAACCTGTTGAAAAATGATACTCAACCATCTCCTGCACAGGCACATCCAGAACCATATCGGTGTTCGAGATGATCCACTGCCCTTTGAACATTTCTGCATTCACCGAAAGCGTCCCGGGAAGCCCAAGTGGTTCTTCTTCTAAAAGCAGCTCTGTTCTTCCATGCCAGCACCGGCGTACCTCCTGCTGGACGAGGTCGGAACACTTTGTTGCGTTACAGGCCACAACATCAGGTTCAATAACCTTAAACTGATCGACAAGTTTACCCAGAAGCGTGGTCTCGCCCCATGGCAGAAGAGCTTTCGGGCGATACAGAGAAAGGGGTTCCGCCCTTGTGCCGTAACCGGCAGTAAGTAACAGAACCCCCTGAATACCGTTGCCGGTTAGTTTAGCCGTAGATCTCTTTTCTGTTGCAGTCACAAACTTTAATTCTTCTGCGCTGAGGGCGCCAAGTGTTCTTAAGCCCTGTTCTGGCTGCAATGTATACCACTGGAACCTTTTCCTTGCCGCAGACAGGACAAATCTCTTTGTGAGAAGTACGGGTCTCGTGAGCAAGCTTTGCTGCGAATGTTCTTTCTTTCTTGGGCATCATCTATCCTTTCGCGCCATGGCCGGTATCTGCCCGGCAAGCTCCACAACTCTGTCAAGGAGCACCCTTTCGGAGATTTCTTCCAGGGCGGCTTTTATTACCAGTAAAATGCCCCTTCGAACCTGTGAATAAGATTCACGGCCCGGTGAGGCCCACCACACAGGGCACGAGTATAACATCTTATCCACTGTACCCGCAACCCCTTCAGGGTTAAACTTTCTGCTCTCTTCAAGAACAAAGTAAACAAGCCTCCAGTAAGCCTGATGATCGGCGTTTTTCGAGTGTTTCCATAGTGGGAACGGTTCCCCTGCATCAAGATCGCCGGCAGTGGTTGACCAGCTACCCCGGGGAATACTGCTTTCCCGCAGCGGGAACTGTTCCAGTATTCTGTTCAGTGAAGAAATCCCGATTCCATCCAGAGATTCCATCCTGTTAATAAAAGGTCTCAAGAAGCTGTCTACAGCTCCACCCCGATGATGGCCGAAAGTTTCCCCGTCCATGGCAATTACCACATACGAATCGTCGTCTCCAGTCCACGAACGGAGATCTTCAACCATTCTGTCTGCCATCTTTGAACCATTGTCTCCGTGGAAAGAAATCATGTTCGACCAGTAGTTGCTTCTAAGAAACACCGCTGTTCCGTCAACAGACGGAATCCATGATGAAGGTACTTCCTGCTTTGAATACACCCATGGAACATCATCGGTGATTGTCCACCTGTACCCCATGGATCCAATAAGATTAACAGTTGCTGTATCAACAGCCATCTCCGGTGGAAACACACCATGGGGGTGGAACACTTCACCTATAAGTTGTGCGTTGCCTGCTGTATTAAGCTCTATCTGTCTCTTCGCTTCCCTCCCTGGAATCAAAGGCAGTATGGGATGGAAAGCACCGCTTGATGTAAAGGTACACTTTGAAAGCTTCGATGCAATCTTCAGGGTTTCGGGGCAGTACTCTGCAAGCTGCTCTGTTAAACAGTAGTTCATGTTAACGGTAAACTCGGCACCTGTTTCAAGCAGCAGCTCGAACAGTGGTCTGTAGCACTCTGTATCTATCCTTTTTACAATTTCTGGATCCTGAGTGGGGGGCTGATAAAAGTGAAGCAGAAAACCCACATGTTTCATAAAGACCAGTTTCCACGAAAACTGACGATATCTCCCGGGTTCAGCTTCAGTTTCTGTGCGGCAGACCCGCCTGAAACAGCTATCTCGTAAAATCCCTGACTGCCCTTAAGAAACAAAACCCCGTGGGAATCGGCCACCTGGCTGTAGTAATTAACAGGAACAATGGAAGTACTGCCTGAGCCGGTTATCACCTCTGCGGGCACAAATCCTTTGAGGTCTTCCTCGGTAATGCATGTAACACAGTTACCGAAGTTGTCCACATGCAGAACAACCGCAGTAAGACCGTTTTTTTCTTGAAGAACTCTGGGTTCCTCCAGCATAACCGGGTTTTCAAGAGGAGAAAGAAAAGAAGCCCAGCCCGGATCCAGCGCAAGCCTGGCTGCTGCCGGTGCAAAGACATCTCTACCATGGAACACAGGGGCAGAACCTGGCTCCGGATCGGGAAGTTTCCACGCCCTTACAGAACCTGGCAGCATTGCAATCAGTCCGTTGTCGGGTGCCACAATAAATCTGCCACGCCACAGGGCAGCAAGCCCCAGCCTGTTGCTTCCCACACCGGGATCTACAACGGCAAGTGTTACAGAGCCCTCTGGAAGCCAGGGAAGCGTTGAACGCAGATGATAAGCACCGTGCATAATATTTCCAGGCAGCACCGAGTGGGTAATATCAACCACCGGTGTGTCGTACCCGGAAAAAGAAAGGATTACGGCTTTCATCTGAGCAACATACCCGTCAGAGTAACCGAAATCGGTCAGAATAAACAAGGGTGTTTTCACTGCCAGCCTCCTATTTACCTGTGTTTGACCACAACAAGAGTTCTGTCGTCAGCCTGTGTTAACCCCTGACCGTGGGTATTCATTGCTTTCAGTATTCTCGACACTATCTGCTCTGCGTTGAGGTCTCTGTACTCCAGAACAGCTTCTTTAAGCCCGGCAACATCAAATTCAACATCGTTTTCATTCATGGTTTCGGTAATTCCGTCTGTGTACATAACAAGAACATCTCCCGGGTGCATCTGTACCGTTCCGTGTTCGTAATCTGCTTCCCTTACAACACCCATAAGCAACCCGCCGTCTTCAAGGAATTGTACATCTCCTGATCTGGAAACAACAAGAGGAGGGTTGTGACCTGCATTGCAGTATGTAAGGGTTCCATTTCTGGTATTGAGAACACTGTAGAAAAGCCCCACTAGACCAGTTACATTCCCCTCCATCGTAAGCTCGGAGTTTACCCTTTTCATTATCTGACTCATATCAAACATACTTCTGACACTGGCTCCCAGGATGCCCTTCATACCAGCCATGGTAAGGGCCGCCGGAATACCTTTGCCTGAAACATCCGCAACTGCCATGCCAAGATTTCCATCTGGAAGACTGAAAAAATCGTAGTAGTCACCGCCAACTTCTTTGGCCGGACTGTAGTGCACGGCTATCGTGTAGTTCTCATACCTGGGAGCCTCGGCAGGCAGCAGCCCCATCTGTATCTTCCTGGCAGTGCTAAGTTCCTCGGCCAGCGAATCCCCGCTTGCATACCTGCCAAGATACAGATCTGGAAGCTTTTCCCGAAGTTCCCTGGAAGTTGTAATTGATGGGTGGCTTGTTACCAGTTGGGCAACTGCGCTTCTTACATTCTCTGATCTGTCATTTAGCAGCATGGTAATCTTCTCTACAACACCTGGAATACCCCCAAGCCCATCCAGTTTCTCTATGGCTGCTATCGTTTGAAGCCTTACTGAAGGATCGGGGTCATCAAGAGCTTTCAGGTAGAACTTGACCCTGTTGTGCGGTTCAAGGAAAGGAGAATTGCTTATTCCGCGAAGCACTGCAGATCGAACGAAAGGATCTCTGTCAGCAGCCAGTATTTTTACTTTTTCCGGTATCTCTTCCGGCCTGCAAAACTCTGCCAGCGCCTCTCCTGCAGCAGCTCTTACAGATCGTTTCTCGTCGGAGGCCAGATCACCGAGCAAAGCGATTTCCCACCTGCCGGTCATTCCCAGACGGTGGATTCCCAGAGCAACAGATTTTCTTACAGCGGGATCAGGATCTTCAGAAAACCTGGTAAGCAACTGGTCGGCGTGTTCGGCAACAGAATCTCTGTTCCACAAAATGAACCACGGCAACCTTGACCGCTCCTCAACGGTTCCTGTTTCCAGAAGAACACGGGTAACATCAACGGCAATCCCCGCAACATCACTTCTGCCCCCTGCAAGCAATTGCGACAGGGCTTCCCTGGCCCCGTAACCTTCTGAAGACAAAACTATTCGTATGAGTTCATTCTGTTCTGAATCGTCGAGAATTCTGATGTATGGAAGAACCATGGCAGCCATCTCACTGCTCTGAGGCATGTTCTCTGAAATCAGCTTCCAGAGAGTTGACTTTTCCTGCTGCGTAAGATCCTTGTAATTCATCAGCATACACTGGGCAACTGTTCGGATGTCATCGGGAGGGATGCTGGAAAACAGTGTGTCTCTGATGGTTTTCCTGAAAAATCTGATACGGGCTCCTATGTTGGAGGCAACAAGGCTGCGGCCGCCCCTGGGAAGTCTCTGCATTAGAAGCCACAGCAGATCACAGGATTCCTCTTCAAACTCCCCCAGCTGTCTGTTCATCAGACCAACCACAAGATTCATCAACTCTGTGCTATCACCTCTGTCCAGAACGGTGTTAACAATCCTCATTTCCCTTTCTGAAGCATGCGGAAATTTTTTCCCTATGTAAAACAGAACAACTCTGAACACAGCAGGAGCGTTATCTTCAAGCAGGTTTGCAACAATATCGCCGGGGTCTCCTGAATCACCCCACATATCTATGCTTAGAAGAAGACTCGCCCGAACCAGATCATCTTCATCGCGAGAAGCGGTTTCAACAAGATCCCTGAAGTAATGGTCTTTTCTCAGCCACGGAACACCCATGGAACGGGCAAGGGCTCTTCGTGTTTCAACAGATCCTGACTCAAGAATGTGACGGCACAAGCCCTCAGCCGCCCTGTCAAAGGCCTCCCTGTCGGCCAGAAGCATTGCCAGGAAATCGTTCAGCCCATCCACATGAGTCTCCCTTGAGGCGGTAAACAAAAGCCTTGATTTCTCGGAAGAAGACAGATGTCTGTACATATGGGCAATGTTGTAACCGGCTCTTCTCTGCTCTGGATTTTCTCCGTTCAGAAGAGTTTCCATAACCACTCTGACCAGTGGACTTCCTGCTCCTGAAAGCTCGGTCATTCCCCTGTCCACCGCATCCAGAACAATTGTGTCGCCGCTGCAAAGATGTATTTCCCCACCGATTTTCAGTCGTCTGAAAGGTGAATCTCCTCTGTATGCCCTTGAGTCAAGGTACATTTCATTGAGTTTATTGGAAGATGGAAATGTCTCTCTCAGAAGAAAATGTAGCCTGGACCAGATTTCAATCAGGCTGTTTTTAAAAATCGCTTCTGAAACTATCGGTTCAAACAGAGAAAGCAAAACAAGTTCAGCCTTTGCAAGCAGATCAAGCCCCCGAAAAGTCTCCAGAGCTTTCTGACCCTGTTCCACTCTCCACTGCCGGTTTGTTTCCGGAGAAGGCAGCTCAACATGCGCATCTCCAAACAGAGAGAACAACCCGGATATTCTGGGATCCGATGATGTAAGAACTACCCTGCGCCTTGAATCAGTCGATTTCAGAATAATGGTAAACGCGGCGTGAAAAAGATGAAGCGGATGTATAAGGGTCATTCTGCGAATAGAATCTATGTCGAAAAGGATGGCACAGTCTTCCGGCCCCCTCAGTTTCATTTCAACAAGACCGGAATCTATATCTTTGTCTATCAGCTCTATAGGAACAAGACCCTCATCCGAAGCTTCCATAAGAAGCAAACGGGCCAGGGTTGTTTTTCCAGCCCCCGGCGGACCGGAAAGGCACACGAAGCCTCTGCTGCGAAGTATCGTTGAGGCGGCAATAAGGCTGTCACCGTCGATGGACTCGCCTGCCACTCCATTCCAGGATCGAATCAGCTCCTCTCCTGATGGGTATGTAGTCATGGCTCTGTCGATTCCCGATATCCAGTTCTGCACTGAATTGTGAACAATGGAAGCCAGATGATTCTGGTTCTGAAACGACCAGCAGCGATTCCATTCTTTCAGCTTGGCAAACACGGGTTCGGAATAGGACGGTTCCCCGGCAACCAGTGCACCCACAGGAACCCCGAACCGCAGAAGCGAAAAAAACATCGATCTGGCAAGCACGGAAGGCTCTGTTCCCAGAAGCATCAGTGCCGCATCAGGCTTGGATACCTGCCCTCCTGCTGCCAGTTCCATCCTGTCGGCCCATGCAGGTACCCGGAGTTTGCCGATTTCCGATACTACAACAGCACCCTCACCGCCTGAAATAACACTGCTGTCTGTCCAGACGAAAAGTTCGAAACTATGGGCCATCAGTACTCCGTCAGCTGAGAGGCCAGATCAGAGTGGCTCTGGTTTTTCCTTCCGGATTCAACCCGTAATCAAGCCAGCGGGCCAGATTCCTTGCAATAAGAACACCCCTGCCACGACTGCTGATCAACGCTTCACCCTCGCCGGGCTCGTGGCCGAGGTCAGCATCGGGCTGCCAGGTTCCGCAATCATCTACCAGGAACTGCAGCCTTCCTGGGAAAGCATCTATGTGGATGGTAACGGCCTTCCCGGGGTCGCCTTCGTTACCGTGCTCCATCGCGTTTTTTACTACTTCCATAACGGCAATAGAAAGACCGGTTGCATCTTCCTCGCTTACACCTGAGGTGATACCGATTCTCTCTACAAAAATCTGCACTGACTCAATGATGGAACCTTCGCTGGGGATTTTCAGAACTATTCCCTTGAGCAAAACTATTCCTTAAGGCTTGCGAGAGCTTCATCTTCATCGGTAAAGGTCTCGAAAATTGTTATGAGTTTAGTGATAATAAACAGTTCATTAATCTTTTTTGTAGCGTTAAGAATAGCCATTCTACCACCTTCTCTTGCCAGAGAAGTGTGGCCGCTTACAAGAACTCCGAGACCGGAACTGTCCATCCAGGCCACATGCCCCAGGTCAAGTAGAACGTTACCCATATCGTTGTTGATGGATGTCTGGAATACTGTTTTCAGATCCATCAGATCCGGGCCGCTTATCACCTTTCCACTGAGGCGTATGATCTTGATTCCGTCTTTGATCTCTTCTTTAATTTTCACTCTCTACCTCCGGTATTAAGACTAAACAAACACTCCCGTATTCGTCTAGAATAGATAATTCAGAAACCAATGTCACGAGCAAAGCACAAAATCCTTCCAGTTCACAAGCCCTTTGCCCTCAAGAAAACCTTGCATGGCCTGCGCTGCACCGGGCTTTCTAGATGCTACAACAATGGGTAGACCCTGTATGTTCTCCCAACTGGAAATATCAACAACTGGACACCCTCTTAGAAGCCGACCTTCAGGAACAGGCACAGGAGAAAGAAACGCCTGAATTACAAACCCCTCTCTCTGGATGTGCTTACCCAGCCGTCTTGCTGTCTGGCCTGCACCGGCCACAAAGACCTTCTTCCCCTGCAGGCATGGAACCAGCCCAAGATACTTTGCTTTTGCTCTGTAAAAAGAAGTAAGCGAATACACTGAACTGACTCTGCTGAACCTATCAGGTCTCTCTCGCCAGGCAAGAAGTGTTTTAGGAACCCTGACGAACCTGAAACCCAGGCTCCACAACCTGAGCCAGAGCTCGTAGTCTTCCGGAAGACCGCAGTCGCTGTAGCCACCGGCCTCAATCACAGCTTCTCTGCTGTAGAACACAGACGGATGCGGAACAGGGCTTTCAACAAACAGATTGTGCTCTATATCTTCAGGTGATTCCAGACGGTTTATCCACGATTCGTAGCGCCTGTAACCCAGGCTTACTGCTGAGTCGGGAAAACTTCTTACCCTGCAGGAAACAACTGTTTTCTCTCCGCTCTCCTCTGCTGCGGCAAGCTGAGAGCTAAGCCTGCCCGGGTGACAAATATCATCGCTGTCAAAACGAGCGATCCATTTTCCTCGGGCATGACTCAAGCCTGAGTTAAGAGCCTTCACCAGCCCTCTACCACCCTGACACAGTTTGAACCTTGTATCGCGCAGACAGAAACCGTTTGCAATACAACGGGAACTGTCTGAAGACCCGTCATCAACCATTATTACTTCAAAATCGGCAAATGTCTGTGAAACCAGAGAATCCAGAGCAGTCTCAAGAAAACTCTCTGAATCTTTGAAAGGCAGCACAACTGAAACGGCAGGAGAACCCAACTATCTCATGCTCTCGAAGGCCGCTCGCAGCTCTTCAGAAGTACCAACCGGCCGGTTGCAGGCGCCGCCAACGCAAAGCTGAGCATAAGGCCATCCGGACATTGGCAGATAAGCCTCGGCCATGGCTACAGAGTCTTCATAAACAGAAGGGTCGAGAAAATCATAGCCCTCATCGCCTGCAATGGAAACCGCCTCTGCAAGAAGAGCGGTTACCGCTTCATCATCTGCAGAACCAACCACATAGATGTGCACATCCGGAACCTCTTCCAGCAGTTCAACCTCTTCACCGGAAGCACCGCTTACAGCTGCGGCAAACCACTGGGCACTGCGGGCTCCGATAGCCCTTGCAGTTTCCTTACCCTGTCTGTTAAGAATCAGTGTCATTGGAAGCGCATCTGCCAGACTGTAACGCTGCGCCACAAGAGCTGCCTCCTGTGTCGAAAGCCACACCACAGTTATACCCACAGGATTGCTCTCTCTGAACAATTCCAGTGTAGTCAGATCAGGATCTCCTATATCAACTGCTATAAAAACGGCACCTTCGCCTGTTTCAATGGCAAGCTGCTCCAGAAGCGGGATTTCCCGTACGCACGGCCCGCACCATGTAGCCCAGAAATTGATGAGTACCGGTTTCCCTGAAGCTGCAGCCAGAATACTGTCCAGCGATTGAACTCCCGTTACAAGAGCACCATTTACCTGGGACCCTGCTACAGTGTGGTGCGAGATGTTAACAACGAACACAGGAATTATCAGCACGAGAGACAGCGGTATCCACAGGTGTCTGCTCATGACTTTGCCCTGATGGAATGCGATATAGCATCAACAGGGCACACCTTTTCACATCTTCCGCACCTGATACACTCTGCACTTGCCGGATTCTTGTAAATTTCTATTCCCATGGGGCACACTTCTCCGCACTTTCCACAGCCAACGCAGGCATCCGACACACGCATCTGAAACACAGACACCTTCCCCAAAGCCCCCCAAGCCGCCCCCAGCGGGCACAAAGCCCTGCAGAACGGGCGTTCTACCGTTACTGCCCACAGAAGAATTACAAAGGCAACCGCAGACTTCCACCAGAACAGAAACCCTGTCTGAAAAGCTCCATCAGAAGCGGATACCAACGGCCAGCCAGCCAGAGATGTTCCAGCGGGACACACGGCCTTGCAGAACCACGGGTCACCTGCACCACCTGCAACAGGCCTGAGAAACGCAGGAAGACCAAAAACAAACAGAGCAAGCATCACATACTTTGCCGGTCGAAGGGAATCGTTAAACGATATTCTGGGAAAAGGTATTTTGTAAAGAATATCCTGCAGCAGGCCAAACGGACACAACCACCCGCAGGCAAATCTTCCTGCCACAAGACCAAGAGTTGCAACAAAGCCGATAACAGCGAACACTATCAATGCATCTGCTCTTCCCGAAGCCAGTATTCCCCAGAAACCCGGAGCAGCCAGTATGGACTGAAGAGAGCCAACAGGACAGGCCAGAACGCTTGAAGGGCAACTGTAGCAGTGAAGCCCTGGAATCATGGCAACCTTGGAAGATCCTGTAAATATGCTTCCGGTGACCCACCCAGAAAGGTGCAGATTCGTTGCCAGCAGAGAGGCAAACTGAACAGTCTTCCTTAACACGGAATGCCGTGTCAGCCTATTCCTATGCATTCCAGACAGATATTAACGGCTTTAGAAAGTATTGCTGCCGGGTTACCTAAAATATAACCTGCGACAAGCATCAGAACTGCAGCAACCAGAAGAAAGATTCTGAAAGGTGTGGAGGCGGCGACCAGATTCGAACTGGTGAATGGTGGATTTGCAGTCCACTGCCTTCCCACTTGGCCACGCCGCCTTTCTTTTTGTTTCATCGGGACGCAATCATACAAAATCGGTAGTTGTTAATCAAGTACAATCGGGTTTTCAGGATCCGTCTGTCCAGCCAAGCCCAACCCAGAAGCCTTTGTCCCACGTCATATCACCAAGAGGGGTTTCAATAGTTGGAACCATGAACATCTGCAACCTCCCAAGATGGTCTTCGTCTCTTATATCTCCGTCTACACCACCTATGGCCAGAGCAAGATCAATTATACCTTCGCGTCCCAGCAGCCCCAGTATCTGGAAGGCGTCAAACCCTACTCCCAGCCCGAGAACGGCAATCTGACCATCATCTCCTATGCCGAATTTTCCAGTGAACAAACCCTCCGCCACCTTAACAGTATCCTCCCCTGCTCCTTCAATGGTATCCATGAAAATACCGTAGTCGAGCCTGGTAAGGGCAATTGCAATTTTAGGAAGACCGGAGTTACCGGTGTTCGGATTCTTTATTCCAAGGCCCAGATTGAAATCCATGGGACACTGCCCCTGCGCCCAGTACCGGAGAATTGTCAGCCCCTGGGAAACAGACAAACTGCTCAGGTCAGAAACATCAACACTGCAGATTTTGAACTCTGTTGTGTTCTCTACCCGGAAGCTGGCATGTGCGAATGTAAGAACATCCGTCAAGCTGCACCCTGTAAGCACAAGAAACAACGCCGGAACTATCAGCAATTTACCGTTCATAACCATCCCGCCTTTCCAGACTGGTTAATCTGCAACGCACAACACACATGCGAAATCTATCAACCTGCCTCTTCCAACTATTCAAACAGCAGCTCCGGTGTTCCACAAATACACCTGTCATTCAGGAGTAACCCAGTCCAGACCGATAAGCACCGACTTATCACTGATGCTTCCATGGGGAGTATCTTCCTGAATATCCGCCTCAACCTGAACTCTTCCAAGATGCTGACTGTCTCTGATCGATCCGTTGCTGTTGAAGCCCAGTTCCATGCAGAGATCGAATATCTCAGCGTTTGTAAGATCATCGCCCCAAACCTCTGCAGCGTTAAACGACAACAGCACACAGGCAATGCCTGTCTGCGAGGCTTCAACCCCAATCCGCAACCCGATTCCTCCGGAGTCTACAAGGTATTGCTTACCCCCTGCAGAAATTCTAACCAGACAGTCATACTGCTCAATCAGCACCGTACCCTGAGATTCCATGTTCTGTACTGCGGTATTTACAACAAGCTGCACAGGACAGTTACCGGACTCAATTGCAGCACTAATCGTGTCTCTATCCTCTGCCCATAAACTATCAATTCCGTAATCGCTCAAACGAACTCCGGCAACTCTGAAAGGGCTCAGGCTCTCCAGCTGGAAACGACACCCCACAGGGGAGGGATCGTAGTTGCACCCGCTGGCGAACACAACAAGAAATACCGGAACAAATACTAACAATACCTTTTTCATAGCTCTTCCCTTCACCGAATACTCAATACAGCAAAACTACACATCAATATACGAATTTCCGCCGGTAATAGAGAGCACTGGCAGTGAAACTCACACACCGATGAATTCTCTTACTACTCAACGAAACAAAGAACGACAAGCTTTCAGCTTTACATATTTGGCGTTTGGTTCAGCATGCACTTTCAGCCAGTGCAAGCATCTTGTCCAGAATATCTTTCAAGCGAGGACATTTCCCGTAAGCTACATCTGGATCCAGTTTTGAAAACAAATCCTTCCCGTATACGACTTTTTTGTATCCCCTTCCGGTTTGCCTTTGGTAAAAGTTGTTCAGTCTTTTCGCAGGAGGATTCGCACCATTTACACGCTCTGGATATTGCGATAACCCTGCTATCTGCGTTCTGATTAAGCTTGGAAATACGGAAGGGTCGGAGAACAGCCAGGCCTCCACCTCATGCACTGCAAAAAACTGAAAGAACCTTCTCAGCCCAACTTTTTTTTCCAGATAATGCTTTGCCCACACATACCTCTCGTCCGGTGTTTTTTTGCCTTGTGGATAAATAGTAGGGCCATAAAGGTCGAGCAGAGCAATAACGGGAATAACATCATCCCTTGACAAATACAACCTTGCTTTGACAGGAGCATCTTTAACCAGTTCCGGCCACCCATTAAATCGTATACTCTGTATGCCTACAGGCTGCGACAGCTTCGGATCCAGCCAGCGCTTTAAGAATGATGGAATCGCCTTGTGCTCTGTGTGGCCCTCTACAAACAGAACAAATTTCATCCCGTTGTCTCTCTGCCTGTACTGCGATCTGAACCATTTGTCGTAAACCCCTCAAGTTCACCTGAACAGAACAAAGCTCCCAGAGAATACGTCTGCAACCAACGCTTCAGCTGTTCTCCCTTTACATTTTGCAGGCTTGTTTTCCCTTCTACCCACCTTACAACTGTCGTAGTCGGCACCACACCACGAAAAGCATCAAGGAGCTGCGGCGAATGCGTTGTTAGAATAACCTGAGTCTGCTCCGATGCACAAACTGCATACTCTGCTACAATTGGTAACATTGAGGGATGAAGACCGGTTTCCGGCTCATCAATCGCAATTAGAGGCGCGGGATTGGGAGAAGCAAGAACCGTAAGCAAAAATAAGAAACGCAGCGTTCCGTCAGACAATTCGGCAGCGGACTGTTCACGATTGAGCGTTCTCCATCGAACCCTCAATTGGATGCGTTGATCAGCTGCCGGAGGAAATACAAGCTCATCAAAATCATTGCCAAAAGCCGCACACATGGCCATGTTGATGTCATTCTTAAAGTTCCTGTCTCCAGTATACAATGTATGTAAAACACTAATCAGATTTTGCCCGTCAGGATCTACCCGCGTTTCGCGGCGGGCAATACTCGGCTGCCGTATAGGCGCATCCATATTAACGTGTAAATCATGATAAATAGACCATTCCGCCATGTATCTCTGAAAGGGCGGGATAAATCGATTTTGCGTAAACGGTCCCGATGTCAGGCTTAACAGAGATTCTTCTTCCGTCACACTCTCTTCAGGTGCGGTTAACCCATGCTCGTTTTCATCAAATACAACTGCCCTTTGAGGATCTCGTTCAAGCAATTTGAAAGGCTCAGTACGTTCCCTGGTTCTTACATGGTAGTAATTCCCAAGTAACTCATGGTCAATTCGATAAGTACTTCCCTTGCCCACACGCCCCAATTTCATCTCGTAGGTAAGACTGTCCTTGTCGATATTTCGTTTTTTTCCTATGGGAGAGGTGTTAACTGTAATCTCAATGGATTCCGCCTTTCCGTCCCATACAAGAGGGTCCATACCACCAGCCCTCTGGATATACCTGCCAAGGTTACCCCTGGCTGAAACAGAAATCATCTCCAGCACCCGCAACAGATTCGACTTGCCTGAACCGTTGGGCCCTATGAGAATATTCAGGTTACCTGGAGACCAGGAGATATCTTTCATGGAACGGTAACCCTGAACCCTCACGCTCAATATTACCATCACACACCCCCTGTAATAAACAACTTCCTGGCCACTTCTGGAGCAGTTCGGAAATCATTCTTCCTCTTTCAGGCTGTACACCACACACCAGGATGAAGCATACTCTCAATCTAGCAGACAGACACAAATCATACTTACTACAGATAGGGTAATCAAGAGTTACGAAACCATAATAGATATGCCGAAACACTATTGAGACGATTGCCCGCAGTTTCGACTCCACCGCCACCACAATATTAGCTATTGATGCGAAAGAAAGGTAACAACGCGTCAGCACTATCCCCGCTTCATTTTTTTGCAGGCAATTTGTTGCGAATAACCGGGGCGGGTAATAGCGCGATAGCACTATCCCCGCTTCATTTTTTTTGCAGGCAATTTGTTGCGAATAACCGGGGCGGGTAATAGAGCGTCAGCACTATCCCCGCTTCATTTTTTTTGCAGGCAATTTGTTGCGAATAACCGGGGCGGGTAATAGCGCGATAGCACTATCCCCGCTTCATTTTTTTTGCAGGCAAAAAAAATGGAGCGGGAAACGAGACTCGAACTCGCGACAGCTACCTTGGCAAGGTAGGGCTCTACCAACTGAGCTATTCCCGCTCTATCTAAGCGTGCGCCGTATATGCTCAATCCGCCGGAAAGTGTCAAGTGTAATAAACCGTATTCTCCCGAAAAAACAGAGCCCTTCCCCTTGTATCTTGGACGAAATATTGTTATTTATTCCGTGGTGTCGTGCGCTGTCACTATTGCTATTAAAGGGGTTAATAATCAAAAGTGAGGCTGTAGAAAGACTTTTTGACAGGGTTGCGGTATTCAGTTCTCAGGGTAAGTGGGAAAAAGCAGAGAACATCATTAACATGCTTATTGTCGCTAAGCCGTGGGACAAGAGGCTGCTTCTGGCTAAAGCTAACTTGAAGAAGAAGATGTGGATCGCATCCGGCCAGAAAGATCACGAACTTCTTGAAGAATCTCTTCAGCTTTTTTCACGCTGCCACCTTCTTACAGGCTCAATCAAAGCAGGTATTAATTCTGCAACATTGTTGTTGCTTTCCGGAAGGAAAAAAGAGGCATACAAGAGGGCAGATGATACAGCAAGACACTGCAGACTGCTCATTATGGAGAATAAAACCCACGAACTTGGATACTATGCAGCCACAATTGCCGAGGTTAACCTTCTTCGCGGCAAACTTGAAGCAGCTGAGTTATGGTACAAAACGGCACTCTCCAAGAACAGCCGGGTATCGGAGGAAGTGCTGGACAATATGAATCTTCTTCTTGACCATCTGGTTCCGGAACCAGACATGGTTGTTAGAATCAGAGAAGCAGTGGGGGCGTAGGTCAGCGCTGAACACTCCATGCATCGGGGTAACCGCCGGCTCTTAGTTGAATTCTCAGTTCGTCTGTGTCTGATGATGTTTCAAATGAACCCACTCTTACTTTGTAGTATGTGCCGATGTGATCAACAAACACCGGTTGATCTGTCTGATTGGCCACTGTGTCTTTTAATGTAAGTGCTGCATCCATTGTGCCGCACGCAGCCACCTGTACAGTCCATGCTCCGGTGGTATCTGCAGGCTGCTCTGTAACAAGTTCTTCCTCTGCTTCCTCTGCCGGGAACCTTATTGATGTAACCGGCCCAAACCCGGCAAACGGATCGCCTGTGTAGCCGGGAGGGTCGGCATAAGGGTCAACCGTTTCATCAACGGTTGTATCCGGTACAGTTGTTGTTCCGCAACCGGCAAGCAGAACAAGAATCAAAACTGCAATGACAAACTTCATTTCTTTCCCTCCTCCGCCTTAATGAATACGTCAAGAAGAGGCAGCATAAGCTCATGATGCCCGGTAACTTCAACGGTCTGCCCGCCAAGGGCATTTACCGGCCTTCTGACAACATTGAAAGTGGATCTATACTGTTTTATCATGTCGAAATCGGCTGTTGTGATGTTCTCCACAGGAAAACCAAGATTTCTCACCGAAGAAAGTGCTTTTAGAAACACTTCAGGCATAACAACAGCACTGCCGGCGTTAAGAACAACACCACTGGCAAGGCTGCCTACCACTTCCGCGAAAGAAATAAAATCTCTTTCTGCCTCTTTTCCAAGAACTGCCCAGTTCACGTAGCGTACAGGATGAACAATATCAGCCCCGAGACTGGGGTGAACGGTAACATTGCAGCCATTCTTTACAGCAGTGGCAAAAGGGCTTATGGCAATATTTCCACCGTTCTCAAGAATTTCAAGGCCAATACCGCGTCCAATACCCTTCCCGCGATCAATTGCCTTGCCGTAGTGCCTTGCTGTTTCTTCCCACATACCGAATGAACCGTCTCTTATACCCTCCTGAACATCCTCGGAGGTGGCACCGTACAGAGCCATCTCAAGATCGTGAATAGAGCCGGCACCGTTTGTTGCAAGGGCTGTAAAAATGCCTTCATCGAGCCATCTGACGATCAAAGGACCAAGCCCGCACTTGATCACATGCCCTCCGTACATAAACAGCCGTGTTCCACCGTTCTTCCTGGACTTAACCAAAGCTGCAGCCAGTGTTCGCAGCTTCCGAACCGCAAGTATGTCCGGAAGAGAGTTCGCAAACTCCGTAACCGGTGTGTCTGCCTCCCAGTTACCTGAAAGGAGGTCACTGGTTACCTTTGAGGTTCTTCCAGCCAAGCTCTTCAGTTTAAGCTTTTCTCTGTCAAACTTCATGGGGGTATCTCACCTCCGTAAGTATCAGCCCGCATGCCGGTAACGAGGGGCCTGCAAGCCTTTTATCTGCTGTTTCCAGCACGTTCTTCACTGTTTCAGGGAGAATCCTGCCTGTACCAACTCTGAAGATGGTTCCAGACCAGATTCGCACCACTCCCCGCAGGAACCTGTTTGCAGTGATGGCCATTGTCCAGCCCCTGCTGTTTTCTACTACAGAAGCCCTGCTGACCGTCATATCCCAGGTGGAGTTTCCTCCGCCCTCCTTTGCAAAACCCCTCCAGTTGTTGTGACCCAAAGAGTACTCTGCAGCTTTTTCCATTGCCTCAATATCAAGGTTGTTAATCCCGGGCTGAAATTCGAACCTGTTACTCAGCGGATGCCTGCCGGTTCCAATACTGTAGACATAGCTTCTGGAAACAGCGTGAAACCTGGCGTGAAAATCGTCTTCAACCTGCTGAACAGACAAACAGGATATATCAGAGGGAAGAAGGGTGTTAAGCCCTTTGTGTATTCGGCTGTACTCATCTAAAACAACATCAAAATGAGCAGGCATTGAAGCGGCATGTACTCCTGCATCTGTTCTTCCTGCTCCGGTGACAACAACATGTCTTCCGCAGAGAGAGTTCAGAGCTCTTTCTACTTCTCCCTGAACAGTGGCATCCCTGGGCTGCACCTGCCAGCCGGAGTAGGCTGTTCCATCGTACTCAAACCGCGCGAGTAATCTCATTTTACTACACCGTCGGCTATCCCGGAAACAGAAATCAAAAGAAATATCCACGATACAACGGCAACGGGAAGAGCAATAGGGCCTGAATTCCGAGGTTTGGGAATTGTAACATTCGCCTGTTCAACCGAATCCGAAGCGCTTTGCAGAATTCTGGGTATCAGGGGTAAACTGGAATTATCCGCCCAGCAATGCCCTGCTTTTGATGCGGTACTGCCTGCAAGAAGCATCAGCCTGGAAAGTTTCCGGAGGAATGGGAAGGAATCTGCCGAGTTAAGCACCGAAGCAATACCTGCCGAGCCCAGAACAGACGCAAAGTAGGTGCCTGATGCCACAGCACAAATCCACCTGACGGATCTCATGGTGCTCTGGCTGTTCCCGGTCAGACTGGCCCATGCAAGAACAACCGCCGGAGCCAGAGAAAGAGCAGGAAACCTCCTGCAGTATTTCCACTCTCTGCCCGCAAAGGCGGCCACAGGGAACAATGCAAAGAAGTAAAGGAATTTTCCGTTACACAACACAGCCGAAACAGGAACAGCAACAAGAGCGGAAAACAGCATGAAGTTTCTGTTCATCTCTACTTACCGGTTAAAACAGAATCGAGCTTCTTCTGAACAAGTCTGAATTCAATGGGCGGTGCTGAATGAAACTCCAGCTCTTCACTGGTTACTGGGTGAACAAAGCCAAGAGTTTCAGCATGAAGCATGTGGTGACCTGCAAGCCTTATGGCATCAGCAACCAGCTCGCGATTTTCTCTGGTTGACGGAACCCCGGTTGGAGACATTCCTCCATACTTTGTGTCTGAAATAATGGGGCAGTTCTTCATAACAGACATGTGCACTCTTATCTGATGTGTTCTGCCTGTTTCCAGTTTGCACTCAATAAGGCTGGCAATAGTATACCTTTTCAGAACCTTGTAGTTTGTGGCAGCCCTTCTTCCACTCTCGATCACAGTCATCTTCTGCCTGTTGTTCGGGTCTCTGCCAATTGGGCCGTCAATTCTTCCATGCGGCGGTTCGGGAGCGCCCCAGCAAAGGGCGACATATCTTCTTTTAACGGTTCTGGCTGCCAGCTGTGCTGACAGGTGTCTGTGCGTTTCGTCATCTTTTGCAACCATTATGAGGCCTGTTGTGTCTTTGTCAAGCCGGTGAACAATACCGGGTCTGAGATCCCCTGATATACCCGACAGTGTATCTCTGCAGTGGAAGAGAAGCGCATTGACAAGCGTGCCCCTCCGGGTACTTGGAGTGGGATGAACAACAAGCCCGGCGTGTTTGTCTACCACAATCAGATGAGCGTCTTCATAAACGATATCGATCGGGATATCTTCGGCCGTAAGGTCAATCGGCTCGGGATCGGGAACATTAACAACAACAATCTGCCGTGAGTGAAGATGGGTTGACGGTTTCACAGGTGCCTCACCGTCAACCCTCACATGACCGTTCCTGATAAGGGTGCTGATATAGCTCCGGCTCAGCCCCAGATCGTCTTGCAGTGCAAGAAAACTGTCGAGTCTGAGACCGGAATCTTCTTCAGCAATTACATATTCAGGAGCGCTCAAATACCCTAGTTCTCTCTGTAAATCAGGTGGTAACCAAACTGTGTTTCAACAACGCCGGACATACCGCCTACAGGAAGACCGAAAGCTGCCTCTTCAAATGCCGGAACCATGGCCCCACGCCCGAACTCTCCCAGCATTCCACCGTCTGCGCTTGACGGGCAATCAGAGTAATCAACAGCTGCCTGCGTGAAATCAAGCTCGCCGGACTGAATTTTGCTTTCAATGTCTTCAATAAGAGCAAGGGCTTCATCCTGTGTTCTGTTGAAAGGCCCTTCAACTGCACAACCATCGTAACAGATGAGAATGTGTCTGGCCGTAACTGATGTCGGAACTGTAGTTTCTTCCACCTGAACATCCTCCACTGGTTCTGTTGCAGTTGTGTCAACATCGGAATTGACAGCCTCAATGTCTTCGGCTGTTGCGTCAGCGGCAGGTTCCTCCTGACCGCAGGCAAAAAGCAGAAGAGCTACCGGTAAAATGTACAGCAGTTTTTTCACAACTTTCTCCTTGTTTGAGTAATCGGCATTCACCGGTGAAATATAGCCTGTTTTCACACTGTTGACACAGGTGGATGCGGCAACCGATAGTACGCTTGTGCCTGTAAATGTCTTTAGTAATGCTTCACATAAATAGCAACCAGAAAGGGGGTCCCAGGTGGACCGATCTTCCTTCTTCAGCGACCGTGCAAACAAGATGAAACGCTCGGTAATACGCGAGCTCCTTAAGCTGACAAACAACCCGGAAGTTATTTCATTCGCCGGCGGTCTTCCAGCTCCGCAGACATTCCCGGTGGAATATGTAAAGAGGGCTACGGCAAAAGTACTTGAAGAGGAACACGTAAAAGCTCTGCAGTACGGGGCAACCGAGGGTGACCCCAGGCTTAGGAAGAAGCTAGCGGAGATCATGCAGCGAGACGGAATCGACGCAGATCCCGAACACGTTCTTGTAACAACTGCCAGCCAGCAGGGGCTTGAGATTATGGCCAAGGTCTTTTTCAATCCGGGCGACACCTGTATTGTCGGCCTTCCCACCTATCTGGGTGGCCTTCAATCTATTAAGAGTTACGGTGGTGTACCTGTAGGAGTAGAACTTGATGACTACGGCATGATTCCAGAAAAACTTGAGCAGAAACTTGACGAACTTGAGGCAGAGGGCAGAAGGCCCAGACTGCTTTACATTATCCCCGACTTCCAGAATCCTGCAGGGGTAACCATTCCTCTGGAAAGAAGGAAGAAAATTGTCAAGATCGCCAGAGACAGAGACTACATAATTGTAGAGGATACACCCTACCGGCAGATCAGATTCAAAGGCGAGAACCAACCCACTTTCCAGTCTCTTGCTCCAGAGAGAGTTCTAAGCCTCTACACCTTTTCCAAGATCATGCTTCCCGGTTTCAGACTGGGCTGGGCATACGGACCGGAATGGCTGATAGACAAGTTTGTTATGGCCAAGCAATCTATGGATCTGTGTACTCCTCCATTCAACCAGGCAGTGACCTACCACATGCTTGAAGAAGGTGCTCTTGAAGCCGGTCTGGAAACAATCATAAAACTCTATCACGGCAGATGCGACCTTATGCTTGACGAACTGAAAAAAAATCTTGGAGATGTGGAAGGTGTTACCTGGACAAAACCCGATGGCGGGCTGTTCCTGTGGCTCACTCTGCCGGAAGGCATGAACTCCGATGATCTTTTCACAAAGGCAATTGAGGAAAACGTTGCCTACGTGCCTGGAAGTGCATTCTTCCCTATGAATGAAGATCACAGGTCTATGCGCCTGAACTTCAGCTACAGCAATGAAGACAAGATCGTTGAAGGCTGCAGAAGGCTTGGAGATCTGATCAAGAAGCACAAGCCTTAACCGGGATAACTGCTTAAGCAAAAGGGGTACCTGACGGTGCCCCTTTTTCGTTTGCGACCTGTTCAATTCTTTACGGCCCTGATATGTTTCCGTATCAATGTAGAAAACACACAACGAGAGGGAAACCAATGGATCTTTCCACAGTGTATATGAGCATGAAGCTGAGAAATCCGCTTATTGTAGGCAGCTGCGGGCTTACAGGAGAACCGGAGAAGGTTAAGGCATGTGCCGACGCTGGTGCCGGTGCGGTGGTGCTAAAATCCATATTCGAGGAACAGATAGAATCGGAACTTGGAAAAATGACCAGCAGCGGCAACTGGTATCCGGAAGCAGCCGACTACATTAACAGCTACGGTATGCAGAACGCTGTTTCAAATTATCTGAGGTTGCTTGAAACTTCCAGAAACCTGGTGGATATTCCTGTTATTCCCAGCATACATTGTTTCGGCAAGGGAGACTGGATAGAGTTTGCGCGCAATCTCGAAAGCGCAGGAGCTTCCGCCCTGGAACTGAACACTTTCATCCTGCCATCGGATCCAAGAAGAACAGGTCGCGAGAACGAAGAGATCATCCTTGATATTGTTTCTGATATAAAGTCGCAGATAGGTATTCCTGTGGCTGTGAAGATAGGGTCATATTTCTCCAGCGTATCCAGTTTCGTAAGGGAACTTGATGAGTGCGGAGTAGACGGCATTGTTCTGTTCAACAGATTTGTAAGGATGAACTTCGATATAGAAAACCTCAAAGTAATCAACGGATCTCTTCTGTCTTCACCTGACGAAACAGAAAAGGTTCTTCGGTGGGTCAGTCTTCTGAGCCCTGTTACACAGGGTGACATTGCCTCCACAACAGGAATACATGACGGCAGTGCCGTTGTGAAACACCTTCTTGCAGGAGCAAATGCAGTTCAGCTGTCATCTGTTCTTTACAAAAGCGGTCTTGGTGTAATGTCTGAGATGCTGGGATTTGTTGCCGACTGGATGCGGAAGCACAACTACAACTCGATAGAAGACTTCCAGGGTAAACTGAGTCAGAAGCGCAGCAACAACCCTGCCGAGTTTGAGAGAGTACAGTTTATGAAAACATCGGTAAAGGCCTGATATTCCCGCATAATGCCAGTATATTACAGACAAGGGGAGCCCCCGGCTCCCCTTCCAATTTACTCTACCTGGCTATCTGC
>CAZRXU010000021.1:0-27642 GCA_964604135.1 uncultured bacterium
TACCAGCGGTAGTGGGCGAATGCCTTGTTGGCATCGGCCATCTTGTGGGTATCCTCTTTCTTCTTAACGCTTGCACCCTCGTTCCTGGCAGCGTCCATGAACTCTGCAGCCAGACGGGCACGCATGGTGTTACCCTTGCGTTTTCTTGAGAAACCGATAATCCATCTCATGGCCAGTGCGTCTCTCTCTTCAGGACGAACTTCCAGAGGAATCTGATAGGTCGATCCACCGACACGGCGGCTCTTAACCTTGAGGGTCGGGCGCACATTGTTCATCGCTTTGCTGAAAACCGACACAGGATCCTGACCAGTTTTCTCGGCAATAATATCAAATGCACCGTAAACTATAGCCTCTGCCACAGACTTCTTGCCCTGCAGCATGATGTTGTTGATAAACTTGGCAATGACAGTATTCCCGTACCGTACGTCAGGCAGAATTTCTCTTCTCTTTGGTCTGTTTCTTCTCATTTTTGTCTAATCCCCGCTCTACGATTCCCGCTTGGTTCCATACTTGGAACGGCTTTGTTTTCTACCTTCCACTCCGCTGGTGTCTTCAACACCACGGATGATGTGATAACGCACACCGGGAAGATCCTTTACTCGGCCACCCCTTACAAGAACAGCAGAGTGTTCGTTAAGGTTGTGTCCCTCGCCTGGAATATATGCTGTAACCTCAAAGCCGTTTCGAAGCCTTACACGGGCAACCTTACGGAGCGCTGAGTTAGGTTTCTTGGGTGTGGATGTGTACACTCGGGTACATATTCCTTTTTTCTGCGGGCAGCTTGTAAGGGCCGGAGCCTTGGTTTTGTGAACCTGCTTCTTGCGCCCTTTCCGCACCAGCTGATTAATGGTGGGCAATCTTTCTCCTTTCGTGGGTCAGCTCGCGCGAGCTGCCGTTTCTCCTGTTACAGTGAGTGCAACTCTATACATGATTGAACTTATCGTCAAGCTCCGGCTCCGGAACCGGTTCCGGCAGATCGGACCCATCGCTCATGGAAATGGTAAGTTCACGGTAAGCTTTCGCTCCGGTTCCTGCAGGAACAAGGTGTCCTACAATCACATTTTCCTTCAAACCAACCAGCTTGTCAAGCTTGCCGTTAATGGCAGCATCTGAAAGAACCGAATTGGTTTCCTGGAAAGAAGCAGCCGAAAGAAAGCTGTTCGTGGCAAGTGAAGCCTTGGTTATACCAAGCAGCATTACATCACTTGACGCAGGGCGCCTGCCCTGGTTCATCATTTCCGTGTTGACCTTGTTCAGGGAGAGACGGCTTATCCTGGCTCCTTCAAGGAACTGGGTATCTCCTGCATTCTCAACCCTGGCCTTGCCAAGCATCTGTCTTACAACAATGCCTATATGCTTGTCATTTATCTTAACACCCTGAAGACGATAGACCTCCTGAATCTCGTTAAGAAGGTAGTCTTCAACACTTTCAGTACCGATAACACGAAGAATATCGTGGGGATCGAGAGGGCCGTCGGTAAGCTTGTCACCTGCTTCCACCCTGTCACCTTCACGCACTCTGATATGCTTGGTGGCCTGTATCTTCACATTGGCTTCCTGCCCCTGATCCCCGGTAATGGTCACAGTGCGCATGGCAGCTTTTATCGGACTCAGTGTAACCGTTCCACTGATTTCAGCAATGGCTGCAGCATCACTTGGACGCCTCGCTTCAAAAAGCTCGTCAACTCTGGGAAGACCACCGGTGATATCCTTCTGCATACCGGCCCGCTTTACCATCCTTGCGATGTGTGTACCGGTTTTGATCAGATGACCGTCCCTCACATGCAGTGTGGCTCCGCTTGGTATGGGGTACACACCTCTTACATGATCCTTGATGAACTGTTCTACCTGGTCTTGTCCCATCTGGCGCTGTTTTCCACGCACAACGATATGACTTCTGAAGCCACCCTTCTGGAAGAAACTCACAAGAACAAGAATCCGGGAATCAGCAACAGTATCACTGAATCGAAGTATTACCTGCCGGGTTCCCGCATGAGCTTTGTCAAGACACGCCAGGCCCATAACAAACGGATGATTTTGGCTGTAGTTCGAAAGAGCTTCCATAAACTCATCTTCAAGTTCATCGTTCTTCCGGCTGCTGGAAGCTGCAAGTCTGTCTGTAACCTCCTTCAAAACAGCAAACTCTTCCTTGTCTTTCTTGCTCTTTGCCGTGGCCCCACCAAGCTGCTGAACGATTTCCGAAAATGCAGCGTAGCTGCCTGTGCCAACCTTTCTGCAGTCGATGGAAAGCATAGGCGCTTCCGATGTACCGTCTCCGTGGCTGGCTACGATATCATCGTACAGAGAAGTTGGCCGGACAGCATTTGTGTCACGGTATGTAAACACTATTCTGCCGTTTGCGGTTTCAGCCTCTTCAACAAGTTCATTGAAGGTGATGAGCTCTTCCTCACGGCGTCTGGGGCGTCCGGACAGAACAACCATAAACTCTGGAAGTATGAATATATGTGGATGAAGCGTTCGGCTTCTGTCTTCCACTATTATCATCTGCCTATGCTGATCACTATCTATATCTTCTTGCAGCGTAACATCCTCTTCAATATCAACATAGTGAACAGATCCAGAATGCTCGCTGACTATGGGATTACTGAACGGTTCAGCAACAAACAGCAGCTCTTCGCGTTCAACGATCTGGTCATCTTTTACGAACATTATCGAGCCAGGAGAAATCTCATACGAGGAAAGTATTTCTCCGTCGGCATCAACCACATCTATCTGCCCGTTCCTCGAGGCGATTACGCTGGGTTTTCCCTCGGCATCAGTTCCGTCCACTAGGTGAATGTTCCGGAAACTGACCTTACCGGGATGGCGGGCTTTAACCTGATTATCCTGAGCTTCACGGGAGGCAACACCTCCGGTGTGGAATGTACGCAGAGTGAGCTGTGTTCCAGGTTCACCGATAGACTGAGCAGCTATAACTCCAACAGCTTCACCCTCGGTAACCATCCGGTTGCGGCTCAAGTCCCAGCCGTAACACTTGGCACAAAGGCCACGCTCTGCTTCGCAGGTAAGTACCGACCGGATCTTTACAGACTCAATCGAGCGGGAATCAATGTATGACGCAAGTTTCGGAGTAATCTCCGCACCGGCCTCACATATTATTTCGTCGGTCACAGGGTCGTAAACATCCTCTGCTGTAACTCGTCCGACAATACGCTCGCTGAGTTTCTCTATAACCTTCTCGCCCTCTTTGAGAGAAGATATCTCTCTGCCTCTGATTGTACCGCAGTCGTAAGTAGTAATTACCACATCCTGACACACATCAACAAGACGCCTTGTAAGATACCCTGCATCGGCTGTTTTAAGCGCTGTGTCTGCAAGACCTTTTCTGGAACCGTGTGTGGAAATTGAGTACTCAATAACCGACAGGCCCTCTTTCAGGGAACTAATAATCGGTGTTTCAATTGTCTCGCCTATCTCACCAAGAAGCTTCTTCTTGGGTTTGGCCATAAGACCCCTCATCCCGGCCAGCTGACGAACCTGCTCAACACTTCCACGAGCACCAGAGTTCGCCATGAGGTAGATGGGGTTAAAACCGTGGTTATCGTGACTGAGTTGCTCCATCATAGAGTTTTTCACATCTTCGGTGGCTTTTGACCACACATCAATAACCTTGTTGTACCTGTCACTCTCTGTCATTTCACCCTTGCGGGATGCAAACTCGATCTGAGCAACACGGCTGGAACTCTCGCTGATGATTCCCTTCTTGGCATCCGGTACGATCATATCGTCCATGCCTACCGTGAGCCCGCAGGTTGTGCTGTACTTGAACCCCAGATCTTTGAGGTTATCAAGGAACACTGCGGTTTTTACAGCACCAAGTTCGGTGAAACACCTAGAAACCATCCGATTAAGGCCCTTCTTACCAAATACCTTGGCGTGAGAATCAGTGAGACCGTTTGCCATTATGTATCCCATTCCCTCGGGAACGATGGAATTGAAAATGACCTGCCCGGGAGTTGTGTAATCCTTCCAGTATTTGGGCTGACGTCTCTCTCCTTTGGAGTTCTTCTCTTTGATGTTGTTGATTCCGCGAATCTTTATTCTCGAATGAAGGTTGACTTTCCCGGCATCAAGAGCACCGATAACCTCTTCTCTCGAAGCGAAAACCATACCTTCGCCTTTGTCTCTGGCAAGGGGCTTGGTGATGTAGTATGCACCTATAACAATATCATGACTGGGGGAAGCAACCGGTTCTCCACTGGAAGGCTGAAGTATGTTGCGGCTTCCAAGCATCAGAACACGGGCCTCAATCTGAGCCTCTGCCGACAGAGGTAGGTGAACAGCCATCTGATCACCGTCAAAGTCAGCGTTGAAAGCGGCACAGGCCAGTGGATGAAGTCTGATAGCCAGACCTTCAACCAGTACCGGCTCGAATGCCTGTATACCGAGTCTGTGCAGTGTAGGTGCCCTGTTAAGCATTACTGGATGGTTCGCAATAACCTCTTCCAGTATTGCCCAGACTATCTCTTCTTTGTCTTCAACCTGCTTCTGGGCCATCTTTACCTTGTCACCGGTAAGCCTGGCCAATCTGCCGACCACGAAAGGCTTGAACAACTCCAGAGCCATGGTTTTTGGAAGACCGCACTGGTGCATCTTAAGTTCTGGCCCCACAACGATTACTGAACGACCCGAGTAGTCAACACGCTTTCCAAGAAGGTTCTGGCGGAACCTTCCGCGCTTGCCCTTCAGAAGGTCTGAAAGACTTCGAAGCGGACGCATTCCTGCACCCTTTACTGGCTTTCTTCTGCTGCCGTTATCCAGAACAGCATCAACAGCCTCCTGCAGCATTCTCTTCTCGTTTCGAAGGATAACATCAGGAGCCTGAAGATCAAGAAGCCTGAGAAGCCTGTTGTTTCTGTTGATTACCCGTCTGTAGAGATCGTTGAGATCACTGGAAGCAAACCTGCCGCCCTCAAGGGGAACCAGGGGCCTGAGATCCGGTGGAAGTACCGGAAGCACCCTGAGTATCATCCACTCTGGCTTGTTGTCACTCTTTGAGTTTTCAAAAGCGACAACTTCCTTCAGGCGCTTGAGATTCCTCTGCTTTCTGCTCTGCGTTGTTTCGTTGGCTATGCTTGTACGAAGTGTTGCAGCAAGCTCATCAAGATCAATTTTAGACAGAAGGCTTGTTACCGCCTCGGCACCCATTCCCACTGTGAATGCATCTTCACCGTAGGTTTCTCTTGCGGCGTAGTAATCCTCGTCATCGAGAACTTTTCCCGGTTTAAGAGAAGGGTGTTCACTGGTGATCACAATGTAGGATTCGTAGTAAAGAACCCGTTCGAGGTTCAGATTAGTGATATCCAGAAGCTTGTTGATTTTCCGGCTTTTGAAGTACCAGATATGCGACACAGGAACTGCAAGTTCTATGTGCCCCATGCGACTTCTTCTTACTCTGGAATGAGTTACTTCAACACCGCATCTGTCGCACTTAACACCTCTGTAGCGGGGCTTTTTGTACCTTCCGCAACTGCACTCCCAGTCTTTCACCGGGCCGAATATCTTCTCACAGAAAAGCCCGTCCGGTTCAGGTTTGTAGCTGCGGTAATTTATAGTTTCAGCCTTTGTCACTTCACCGTATGACCATTCCTTTATGGTTTCCGGAGAAGCCAGACTGATTCTGATACCTGAAAAATCAGCAGGAAATGTATTGGCATCTCTCAGGGAATGTGAATCAAGCATTCTACCTCTCCCTCTCTTCCGTCATGTCAAGTTCGACATCCAGAGCAAGGCTTCTCATTTCGCTGAGAAGAACATTGAACGCCTCTGGCGTTCCTCTGGTTTCGACATTCCTTCCATGAACAATTGCCTTGTAAGCTTCAGTACGCCCGTCCACATCATCACTCTTGATGGTCAGCATTTCCTGAAGGCAGTGTGACGCTCCGTACGCTTCAAGAGCCCATACTTCCATTTCACCAAGTCGCTGACCACCGTTCTGAGCTTTACCGCCCAGAGGCTGTTGTGTTACCATGGCGTAAGGACCTGTTGATCTTGCGTGTATTTTGTCTTCAACCTGGTGTGCCAGCTTCAGCATGTACATTCTTCCCACTGTAACCCGCTGATCGAAGGGATCTCCGGTTCTGCCGTCGTAAAGCACTGTTTTACCGTCACGATCAAGACCGGCCTCCTCCAAAAGATCTGCTATCTTTTCATTACTTACGCTGTCAAAGACCGGGGTAATAGTGTTGACTCCCAGTTCTCCTGCAGCCATGCCCAGATTCGTTTCCATGATCTGCCCGACATTCATTCTACTGGGAACACCAAGGGGATTAAGACAGATATCCACCGGAGTACCATCAGGGAGGTAAGGCATATCTTCCTCGGGAACGATAATGCTTACAACACCCTTGTTACCGTGGCGACCGGCCATCTTGTCACCAATTCTGAGTTTGCGCCGTTTAGCTATGTAAACCTTCACAAGTCTGGTTACACCAGGCTTCAGCTCGTCTCCTCGGTGAAGTCTGTCTTCTATATCCTGGTACTTGTCATTGAGTTCTTTAAGCTTGTTTTCGGCACTGCGAAGAATTCTTCTGGCTCTGTCGTCTACCACAAGGTCTTCAACAAGCTGCCTGTTGAAATCAAGATCGGTAAAGTCAATCTTTTTAAGGAAAGTAGCGGTTACTTTTCTACCCTCGGGAATAAGCTGTTCACCTGTTACCCCGTCGATGAAAGTTGCCGCTTTCTGCCCGCTCAATACCTCACGAAGCATGGCATCCCGGCTGGCAAACAGCCTTTTCTCGCTGTCCATCCGCTCTTCCCTAAGGGCATCAACACGAGACTCTATCTCCCGTCTGCCTCTCTCGGTATCATCTCTGCGAGAATAAACTTTCACGTCAACTACAATACCGGACATACCAACAGGAGCCTTCAGCGAAGTATCTTTCACATCGCTGGCTCTTTTTCCGAAGATCGCCCTGATAAGCCGCTCTTCCGGAGAAAGATCCTGTTCACCCTTTGGGCTGACTTTGCCCACAAGGATATCTCCTGCTCTTACTCTGGAGCCCACTCGAACGATACCGTTGTCGTTAAGATTGCGCATTGCTATACGCTTCTCCGTGGCATTGGGCAAATCGTAGGTAAGTTCCTCCGGCCCCAGTTTGGTCTCGCGGAACTGCGTTTCAAGCTCGACAATGTGAACAGATGTGAAGGTGTCATTTTTGACCACCCTCTCGCTGACAACAATGGCATCCTCAAAGTTGTAACCGTTCCAGGGAGTGAAGGCAACGAGAGCATTCACGCCAATGGCGAGTCTGCCGTTCTTTGTTGCCATTCCGTCGGCGAGTATATCGCCCTTTTCCACAGTATCGCCCACGGCTACCAGAGGTTTCTGGTTAACGCAGGTATCCTGATTTGAGCGCTCAAACTTTCTTAATCTGTAAATATCATCTCTGTCAAAATCGTACTCGTCGCCGTCTGCCTTGATTACGATTTTACCGGAGTCAACGTGTGTGATAACTCCTGCTCTGCCGGCAGTAACCAGGGCACCGGAGTCTCTTGCTGCGATTTCCTCCATACCCGTTCCAACAAAAGGATCTTCGGTAAACAGAAGAGGCACTGCCTGTCGCTGCATATTTGAACCCATGAGAGCCCTGTTGGCATCATCGTGCTCAAGGAAAGGAATAAGTGCTGCAGACAACCCTACCAGCTGCATGGGGCTTACATCTATGTATTCAACTTCTTCCGGCATAACCATAGGGAAGTTACCAGCTTTTCTTGCCCTTACCAGTGGACCCACCAGCCTGTTGTTCTCATCCAGAAGAGAATCTGCTTCGGCCACGGTAGTTCTGTCTTCCTTGTCTGCCGAAAGGTAGGACACCTCATTTGTTACTTTTCCGTTGATAACGCGTCTGTAGGGCGTTTCGAGGAACCCGAACCTGTTTATGGAGGCATAGACCGAAAGGGTTGTGATAAGACCGATGTTTGGTCCCTCCGGCGTTTCCACAGGACACACGCGCCCGTAATGGGTGTGATGAACATCCCTTACATCGAAACCGGCTCTCTCCCTTGTAAGCCCGCCTTCTCCCAGAGCACTGGTTCTGCGTTTGTGGGTAAGCTCTGCCAGTGGATTGGTCTGCTCCATGAACTGGGAAAGCTGGCTCTGACCGAAGAAGGAATTTATAACACTGGAAAGTGTTCTGGAGTTGACAAGATCCTGTGGTCTGAGCTTTTCTCTGTCCTGCTGACCCATTCTGTCTTTTATTGTTCTGGCCATACGCGCAAGACCCTTAGAGAACTCCTGCCCCAGAAGTTCACCTACGGTTTTAACCCTTCGGTTGCCCAGATGGTCGATATCATCTGTAACATTTGTTCCCTCACGGAGACGAATAAGATTGTCGACAATCGCCACAAGATCCGGAACGGTAAGGGTCAATTTGTCCATGGAAGTATTTATGTTCAATCTCTCGTTCAGCTTGTAACGGCCAACCTCACTTAGACTGTATCGCTTGCTGTCAAAGAACATAGATCTGAGATAACTTCTTGCGTGATCCAGGGAAGGTGCATCTGTTCCACGGAGAGCTTCGTATATCCACATGGTGGCAGAGGATTCGCTTTTCTCAATACCTGCGCCAAGAGCTGCTTCCTCTTTAGCCAGCGTACGACGGATGCTGTCTATGCTGTGCTGGTTATTACGAGGTTCGAGGAATCTGATTGTTTCCACCCCTGCTTCCAGAAGCTTCTCCAGTTTCTCTACACTCTCTACAGGCTCATCACACCTTACAAGAAATTCGCCTGTTTCCGTATCAATAATATCTTCCGCAAAGGATTTATGTACTATCTCGGAAACCTTCGATTGTCTTTTAAGCACTGAAGCAAGATCTTTTTCCTGAACCGGGTAGAAAGAAGCAAGTATCTCTGACTCTGAACTCAAACCCAGAGCTCTCAGAAGCATGGTTATGGGTATGCGTTTGGGCTTCTTGTCAATATTTGCAAAAATCACATCATTGGAATCAAGTGTTAAATCAAGCCAGGAACCCTTCTGGGGTATTACCCGTGCCGTACATACTCTTCTGCCTCTGGGCTGGGTTTTCTCTTCAAAAAACACTCCCGGGCTTCGGTGCAGTTGACTGACAATAACACGCTCGGCACCGTTGATAATAAACGAGCCGTTCTGCGTCATCTGCGGCAACTCTCCCAGGAAGGTTCCCTGATCGACCGCCATTTTCATAACAAGTGTTTCCGGATCTCTTGTTACAAGCCGCATTGTGGCATTCAGAGGTGCGGAATAAGTTACGCCTCGCTCTACGGCTTCGCGTATTGAGTGCCTTGGACGACCAATATCGTAACTTACATACTCCAGAGAGAATTCCTTTGTGGAACTCTCTATGGGAAAAGTGTCTATCAAAATCTTGTGAAGCCCCTGGGGGAGCCTCTCCTCCGGTTTAACATCCGCCTGAAGAAAATTATCGAACGATTCCTTCTGTACTCTCAATAAGTCAGGAACTCTTATAGCCGGCTTCACGCGGGCAAAATTCCTAATAGGTCTCGTTTTTTTCACTGCCACTCCTCTACACTGCTCCTGTACCGAAATAAGCTGACTAGCGGTATGTCACGAAATTCTTACCAGTACTGTTTTAGAACCCGGCAGGAATTCCGGGAATTAGGGGCTGAAGGCGGGAGAAGTAGTACTCTTCTCCCGCCGTCAATATAGGTAATCCGGTATCTACTTGAGAACAGCGGTTCCACCGGCCTCTTCGAGCTGCTTCTTGACTTCTTCAGCCTCTGGTTTCTCAACGCCCTCTTTGACCTTGGATGGAACACCGTCCACAAGATCCTTGGCCTCTTTAAGACCCAGACCTGTGAGCTCGCGTACAACCTTGATCACGGCGATTTTCTTGGCGCCAAAGCTTTCAAGAACAACATCAAACTCGCTCTGCTCTTCAGTGGCCTCACCGGCAGGGCCAGCAGCAGCTACGGCTACTGCCGGTGCCGCAGCTGAAACACCGAACTTGTCTTCCATTTCCTTCACGAGCTCTGCGAGCTCGAGAACGGTCATGTTTGAAATAGCCTCGATGACCGTGGCCTTTCTGTCTTCACTCATCGTATTTCCTCCGTACTTCGCGGAATTCCTGTGAACCCCGTGTTGCTATTGTTCAAGTTATTCTTTACCCTCAGTAATGGCGTTAACAGCATAAAGGAACTTTCTGATAACACCACTGGTAACCATTACAAAGCCCTGCAGCGGTGAATTCATTGAACCGATCACCCTGGCAATAAGCTCATCTTTACCTGGCATGTCGGCCAGACTGACAACTTCATCTGCACTGAAAGACTTACCGGATACAAATCCGCCCTTCATTACAAGCAATCCCTTGTGAGCTTTCGAAAAAGCCTTGATGATTCTTGCCGGTGCCACTTCATCTTCGCTGTAGGCAATAGCAGTGGGACCATTCAGAAGACCGAATATCTCCTCACTGGCATCTATACCAATCTCTTCGAAAGCACGCTTAAGAAGAGTATTCTTTACGATGGTAAATTTCACGCCAGCCTCACGCATCTGGATACGCAGTTCAGTCATATCCTCAACATTGATGCCGGTGAAATCTGCCAGTATAACAGAACCGGAATCTCCGAGACCACCGTGAAGATCGGAGACAACGACTTCTTTCTGGTTTCTGGTAATACTCATCGTCGCAACTCCTTTCTACCTGAGCAGTGTTCGGATATCGTTGATATCCACACGGATTCCGGGACCCATGGTTGAAGAGACAGACACATTCTTGAGGTAACGCCCCTTAACCGAAGCCGGTTTAAGCTGAATAACCTTTTCCATGAAGGTAAGAATGTTCTCTTTAAGAGCATCCTCTTCAAAACTTGCCTTGCCAACAGGAACATGCACATTACCGGTCTTGTCGACCCTGAAGCTGATCTTACCGGCCTTGGCATCTTTCACCGCAGTACCGACTTCCATGGTAACTGTACCTGTCTTGGGGTTCGGCATAAGCCCTCTGGGTCCAAGAACCCTTCCGAGCTTTCCCACAACACCCATCATATCGGGAGAGGCAATAACAACATCGAATTCAAGCCAGCCGCCTGCTATTTTTGTAGCGGTCTCTTCATCACCGATGTAATCTGCCCCAGCTGCTTTTGCCTCCTCTGCCTTATCGCCTCTGGCGAAGGCAAGAACACGAACAACTTTTCCCGTTCCGTGCGGAAGCATACAGGTGCCTCGAACAACCTGATCGCTGTACTTGGGATCAACTCCAAGGTTACAGGCAACTTCAATTGTCTCGTTGAACTTCGCTGTGGCAAGCTGCTTTATTGCTGTCACGGTTTCCTGAAGTGTATAGCTTTTCTCCCTGTCAACGGCTTCCCGGACTTTGGCGAATCTTTTACTTTTAGCCATCCACCACCTCCAGGCCCATGCTGCGTGCAGTACCTGCTATCATGCTGATAGCTGCCTCTTCCGACGCCGCATTCAGGTCTTTCTCTTTAAGCTTCGCGATCTCTCTGCACTGATCAACAGTGACGGTACCAACCTTTTCGCGGTTGGATTCAGCAGATCCCTTGGCTAACCCGGCTGCTCGTTTCAGCAGTACTGAAGCAGGGGGGGACTTGAGTATAAAGGTAAAGCTTCTGTCTTTGTAGACAGTTACCACCGCAGGAACGATAAGCCCTTCTTTACCCTGGGTTCGGGCATTGAAGTCCTTACAGAACCCGGCCAGATTTATTCCGTACTGACCGAGGGCCGGGCCAACCGGAGGTGCCGGTGTAGCCTTGCCTGCAGGGAGCTGAAGCTTTACCACGCCCAAGATTTTCTTGGCCATGGTTACTCCTTTCTGCTGTCGACCCCTCCCCTTACTGGGGCAGACAGTAGTTTACCGGATTCTTACGATACCAGCTTGAAGGTTCCGGTTTTCCCTCAAACCATCCTGACTTGTTTGTAATCTATTTCCACAGGCGCTTTCCGCCCGAAGATCGTAAATATTATCTTAACCTTGCCGCGTTCGGCATTTATGCTTTCCACAACGCCGGTGAAGTTTCTGAACGGTCCGTCTGTGACCCTGACTGTCTGCCCTACTTTGAACTGAATCCTTACAACCTTCTTGTCGGCAGCTCCTGTTGTCTGACCCTGGATTCTTTTCATATCCACCGATGTGAGAGGCACAGGCTTCCCCCTATTCATAGGCGGAAACCCGCTTACATTGCTCATGGCTCTTATATCCATAATTATCTCGTCGGAAATTTCCAGCTGAACAAAAACGTAACCGGGGTAAAGCTTCTTTTCCCTAGTGTACTCCTTGCCGTTTTTCCTGTGGGTAATCTCTTCGGTGGGAATAAGCGTTTTACCAATTCTCCCCGGGTAACGCCTGAGAAGCTGACCCTCAAGAAACTTGGCAACCCTCTGCTCGTATCCGGAAAAAGAGTGAACCACATACCACTTGAAGTTGACATTCTCCTCTTCAGATTCAGCAACGACTTCGGCTGCATCGCTGTCTTTTTTTTCAAACGGTTCTACAGTCATCGTGTGCCTTTCCTAAGAAGCTTAACGTCAGCCTAAAAGCCTGAGCAGACCGGTCATGGTCACTGCTGTAGCTTTGTCAACAACAAATATCCACACAGCAACAACCGCCACTGCACCGATAACCACCCAGGTGGAAGAAATGGCCTCGTCGCGGCTGGGCCATGCCACCTTGATCATCTCAGCCTTTACCTCTCCGAAAAACACTGCAACAACTTTCCACCATCTGATGAGAATGTTCTTTTCCTTTGCAGTCTTTGCTGCTTTTGCAGCCATTTCCCCGTCCTTTCGGCATTTCTGCCTGTCACTTCTGCGAAGAGCGGCTGGCAGGGCAGGAAGGACTTGAACCCTCAACCCCCGGATTTGGAGTCCGGTGCACTGCCAATTGTGCTACTGCCCTGCGGCGCTCTTCCAGTAAGTACTGCCTATTTACCTTCTCTGTGCAGAGTGTGCTTTCTGCAGAAACGGCAGTACTTCTTAAGTTCCATCCGTTCGGGATGGGTTCTCTTGTTCTTGGTAGTGGAGTAGTTCCTGCGCTTGCACTCGGTGCATGCCAGTGTTACTATTATTCTCACCGCTGACCTACTTTATCACTTTTGTTACCACTCCGGCGCCCACGGTACGTCCACCCTCGCGAATAGCGAAACGAAGACCCTCTTCCATGGCGATGGGAGTGATAAGCTCAACTGTCATCTTTACATTGTCTCCGGGCATGATCATTTCCATACCCTCAGGCAGACCAATTGCACCGGTAACATCGGTTGTTCTGAAATAGAACTGAGGTCTGTAGCCATTGAAGAACGGCTTGTGACGGCCACCCTCTTTCTGGCTGAGTATGTAGACCTCTCCCTCAAACTTGGTGTGAGGCGTGATTGAACCGGGCTTGGCAATAACCTGTCCGCGCTCAATCTCATCTTTGGCAACACCACGAAGGAGGAGACCAACATTATCGCCAGCCATACCCTCATCGAGAATCTTGCGGAACATCTCGACACCTGTGCAGACTGTTGGTCTGGTTTCGCGGATTCCCACAAGCTCAACCTTGTCCTGGGTGTGAACTATACCGCGCTCAATACGGCCAGTGGCAACAGTACCGCGACCGGGGATCGAGAACACATCTTCCACTGGCATGAGGAACGGCTTGTCGGTGTCGCGCTCGGGAGTGGGAATCCACTCGTCAACAGCTTTCATAAGCTCGTAGATGCATGCTGCATCAGGATCATCAGGTGCACCTGAGCTGTTGAGGGCCTTAAGAGCGGAACCGCGGATAATAGGGCTGTCTTCTTCAAACTTGTACTTCTCGAGGAGCTCCTGCACTTCCATTTCCACAAGCTCAATAAGCTCGTCATCGTCGACCATGTCAACCTTGTTGAGGAAAACAACGATTCTGGGGACGTTAACCTGACGGGCAAGCAGCACGTGCTCTTTTGTCTGAGCCATAACACCATCGTTGGCACCAATAACAAGAATTGCCCCATCCATCTGAGCAGCACCGGTGATCATGTTCTTGATGTAATCGGCGTGACCGGGACAGTCTACATGGGCATAGTGCCTGTTTTCGGTCTGGTATTCCTGGTGAGAAGTTGCAATCGTTATACCACGGGCTTTCTCTTCGGGAGCGTTGTCGATCTGGTCAAATGCTACATACTTCACATTTTCGTTCTGTGTAGCCAGACACTTGGTGATTGCAGCGGTAAGAGTTGTCTTACCGTGATCGATGTGACCAATGGTACCCACATTCACATGCGGTTTGGTCCTCTCAAATTTTTCTTTAGCCATAAGCTACTCCTTTAACTCCCGGCAAGGGGTTCAGTTATCCACCCGTTTATGTAACATACCTGTCGCCGAACATACAAAGATCCCATGGAGCCCACGAGCAGGATTGAACTGCTGACCTCGTCCTTACCAAGGACGCGCTCTACCGACTGAGCTACGTGGGCGCCCAAAACCTGCACGACCTCCTGCAGTTCTGGAGCGGGAGACGAGCCTCGAACTCGCGACCCTCAGCTTGGAAGGCTGATGCTCTGCCAACTGAGCTACTCCCGCCCTGAACTGTGGTGGCGAGGGGTGGATTTGAACCACCGAAGGCATCCGCCAACAGATTTACAGTCTGCCCCCTTTGACCACTCGGGAACCTCGCCACTATCTTTTTATACTGCAACGCTTTCGCGTATTATTTCGCCCTGGAGCTGGCGATGGGACTTGAACCCGCAACCTGCTGATTACAAATCAGCTGCTCTACCAATTGAGCTACGCCAGCGCAGGACAGCGATAATACTATTACGTGAAATGCCCGTCAAGTCTTGTTCTACGCAAAACCGAGTACCTGTTGCTCCGGCTGTTTTTTATTCATAATTCACACAGGAACGGCAATACTTTTCACGGATTGGAGACTGGGAAAATATGAAAATAGCCGGTGTTTCCGCAATTGTTCTACTGACTACTGTTGTGCTTTTTTCAGCCTGCGGCAGGAACAACCCCATTCCCGAGCTGCCGCTGGTTCCGGCAACAACCCTGCTTCACATACACATTGAACCAGGGTTGAATACCAGTTTGACTTCTTTTGCCGGAAGCAGTTTCAGCGGTTTTGTTCTTGCAGATTCTCTGCTGAGCAAAGGCCCTTTGGGTGTCTCTCTTGTGGGTATAGACATTTCGACGCTGAACCCGCAGCTTCTTCTGCTTACACAAAACGCAACAGCAGAGTATGCCGCAGCCCTTGCAGCAAGGGTTCTTGAACTTGACCCCCGACAGGAAGAGAACAGGGTTGATCTTGTCTCCGAACACGGATATGCCCGGGCTTCGGTAACACAGCGTGACGGATGGATCGCAATTTACATCGGACCGGCCCCCCACGTAACACTGGGAAGCTGGCTTGATCTGGAAAAGGACAACTCTCTTGCCGCAGACACATCGCTTTCGAAAGTAATTCCCGAGAACAGGCACATTACCGTACTCTTCCCTGAAAATCTGTTCGGATTTCTCTCTCTGCTGCCCCTGGAAAGGCAGATTCCATGGTGGACAGATTACCAAGCTGTTGCAGACAAAATCAGGCCTTCAGCTCTTTCAGTGTCTGTTTCCTGGCCGGAGCCGGATGCGAATGAACCTGTGCGGGCCGGTGTTATACTTGCCAGGCACGACGGAGGAATAAGCACGATTGAGATTATTATTTCCGACACGCACATAGATGCCGACAGTTGCTTTGCCTTGCTGCTTGGTGTGGCGGAGGGGAGTTTCTGAATGAGCAAACCACTGATAGAGGCAAGGTCAATTGTCAGGAGTTTCCAGAGCATCAAGGTGCTTGACCGCGCCAGCTTCAGCCTGTCAGAAGGCGAGTTTGTAGCCATTACAGGCAGAAGCGGAGCGGGAAAATCAACACTGCTAGGTGTGCTGGGCGCTCTGGATCCCGGCTTTACCGGAAAACTGCTAATCAACGGAGTAGACACTACCAGCGCGTCCCAATCTGAGCTGGCAGAACTCAGAAGAGAATTTATGGGATATATCTTTCAGGATTTTCACCTTCTTCCAAACCTCAGTGCCATGGACAATGCCATTCTTCCTGCGGTTTTCAGCGGCACCGACACCAGAGAGGTAAGAGAAAACGCATCTTCTATTCTTTCAAGGCTGGGTCTTCGCAGTGACAATACTCCCACCAGATTCCTGTCAAGGGGTGAGAGACAGAGAGTTGCCTCGGCCAGAGCACTGGTAAACAATCCGAAGGTTCTTATGGCTGATGAACCTTCGGCAAGTCTTGACGAGGAGAGCGAAGCAACCCTGTTCGACATGCTGGACATTCTACGGAAAGAGAACGGTTTCGCAATTATTGCTGTTCTTCACTCAAAGAGAATACTGTCACGGGCAGACAGGGTTCTGGAACTGAAAGAAGGTGCGCTTTATGAAAAACATGCGTAAAGCCATCTCTCTCTGGAACCGGGGTCACTGGAAAGACTACATTTTCAGTCAGGGCATGCTTCTTGTTGCCTCGCTTCTTCTGGTTTTCTTCATTTCCATCGGGCTCGGCGTTGGAAACATTCTGCAGCGTTTTCTCTCTTCGGATCTTCCGGAAGAACAGGTTCGCATAACTCCGCTGGGAGTTCAGGCAGGGTTTTTCCAGACAGAGAGAGGCGGCACTGAAATAACTTCAGATGTCCTGGATTCCCTTCTTGCCCTTCCTCAGGTTGAAAGAATTGATCCCCAGGTTTACGCCCACGTTCCCGCATACCTGCGCGGGCTGCTTGGCGGTCAAAACTACTACACCGATATAACTCTTGAAGGGGTTTCAAGTGCATTTGTACCGGACTCCATGCTGGCACACATTGACTGGGAGTACACGCTGAGTGACAGCTCCACAAAACCACTTCCCATAATACTAAGCGAAAATCTGCTTATTCTGTACAACGCCGGTTTCGCAGAATCAAACGGGCTTATGGGCCTTACCCCTGAAGGCGTAGTAGGTCTTGAAGTTCGGGTAAATGTTGGCAGTAGCTCAATTGCTTCACTGCCTGCACCTCCTGTTAATCTGCGTGCTGAAATTGTTGGAACCTCAAGAAACATGGCACTGTTTGCACTGGCAGTTCCAATTGAGTTCGTTGAAGAAATCAACTCCCTATATTTGCCTGACGATCAACACACTTACAGTGCCCTTATGGTTACCGCCGTGGAAGCGGAAGATGTTCCTTCAATCGTGCGTTACACTGAGGATATGGGGCTTTCAGCGGAAACCCGCCGTGGGATAGCCCAGAAGGCTGAGATTCTGGTCAGCGTTGTTACAGCAGCTCTGGGGGCACTTGCAGCAGCAATACTGTTCTCTGCTGTTGCCAGCGCTATTCACACTCTGGTTGCCGATCTGAAGAACAGATCCTATGCGCTGGGCGTTCTTGTTGCGCTGGGAACCAAACGAGACAGGCTGGTATCCGTTTTTGCATTTCAGATATTTTTCATGTCTCTGATCAGCACAGTGTCTGGAGGTCTTCTGGGGTGCGGGCTTGCCTACCTGGTAAGTTCAACACTTCTAAACCTGCTTCCGGTGCTGAAAATGGCTGTGAACACCCTGGCTGTGTTCCCTGTGGGCTGGCTTTCTGCAGGGCTGGGTCTTGTGCTTTCAGTTTCAACAGTTTCCGCGTGGTTCTTTTTCAGGAGAATACTGACTACGCCAGTTACAGAACTGCTAAGAAGATAAACGGAGGATAAAATGAAATTTTCAGTTGTTGCACTGCTGCTTGCTGCTCTGGCTGCAATGGCGCAGTACCCGGACTTCTTTCTGGGGTCGGTATCTGTGGGGCAGAATCCAGCGGATGTATGCCTGTCTCTGGACGGAAACAGGGCCTACGTGGCGGTTGGATTTGGATTTGCCACAGTTATTGATGTGAACAACTACTCCGACTTTTCACTGGCAGGTCTTGCAAACATAGACGGAGAGCCGATTACTCTGCAGTGCGATGCTTCCAGTGACTACCTGTATGTTGCAGACCAGGAAAACAATCTTGTTCATGTGGTAGACACTTCCAGTTTTTCCATTGTAAAAGAATTCGGTATCTGCCCAGAACCTTCCGATATGATTCTGTCTCCTCTGGAAAACAGAATTTACCTGTCGCACAAAAGCGGGATGATCACTGTTATTGATACAGAGAATCAAGAGGTAACCGATGTATTCTGGGCTGGTTCCGAAATATACTCTATGGCTGTAAATCCTTCTGCCAGCCTGGTTTTTGCAGCAGACAACAAGAGCCCGAAGGAGACGGTAATAAACACTGTCTCCGGCGCAGTTACACACTTCAACAGCGGCATGGACAGCTTCGGATGCACCGTTTCCGGTGACGGGTCCAGACTGTTCCTCTCGTGCCCTTCATGGGAACTTATCGAGGTGGTAGACGCGGAATCTTTCACAGTTGAAACAACAGTGGCCTGCCCTGGAAATACACCTGGAAGAATGGCTGCTTTGCCTGATCTTCCCTACCTCTACGGAGTATGCCAGGATCAGAATTCTATTACGGTTATTGGAACAGATGATCTTGTTGTAAAAGGTGATATTGCTGTTACCGGAGGGCCAGCAAACATTGCAGTGCATCCGGATGGAGAGAGACTGTTTGTGGTGTGCACAGGCGACAACAAACTGAAGGTTTTTGGTTTCAATCCTTCAGGTATTACCCCTCAATGTTCCAAACTTGCTCTTACTGTTCTCAATTCCCCTTCATCCGCACCGTCATTGGTGATCTCAAGCACCGACACTGGTCGCGCGGATCTCAGAATCTTCGATGTTGCCGGAAGAACAGTCCAGACAGAAAGTTTTTCTGTAGCCCCGGGAACGGCAAACAAGATCATGGTGGGCAACCTGCCGCAGGGTGTATTTGTCGCGGCAGTTTCCATGAAGGGGTATTCCAGTGAAGCAAGGTTTGTGGTTCTCCGGCGCTAAAAGCAGGTACGGACTGAAATGAGGCGTGATCCTGATACCAGTCTGCAAACAAGAAGTTCTCCTGTGTCTGAATCCGACACACTCAGAATACAGCCTCCGTCTGCGAGAACAGCAACACATGATATATCACTGGAATCTCAGCCTTATGTAAACCTCTGAATCAAGTTTCTTCCAGCTCTCCACAACGGGGGTACGGGTATAGTTCAGTGATGTACCCAGAACAAGTGATATCCTTTCCGTCATGTTGAATTCTATCTCACCTACTGCATCTGCGACCAGAAGATCTGTATTACCGGGTGGAAGATAAACACTGCCGGAAAGCCACAGAGAAGGAAGCCATGGCCGCAAACTGGAAGCCCAGGTGCTTAAAGAGACGAACGCCGTCAATTCGTTTGTTCTTCCCTGTCTTGTGCTCCATTTTGTGTTAACCAGACCTGCTCCTGCTTCAGGAGCAAACCATATCCATGAAGCCGGCCAGCTTTTCCAGCCAGCTGCTAGATATGAGCTTACCTGCCATGGACGCACTGTAATAGGTTGCCTGTCCCAGCTGCTGCTTGCTCCTGCGTACAGATGATCTGTAAGAAAATGCTCTGTGGAAACAGAGGCCCATGCCGTTTTCCGTATGTCTCTTCTGTCTTTTATCTCCGAGTGAAGATTAACCTCCAGCGAAACTGAGCTTCCCATAGTACCGTAATCAAACGATGCGTTCCCACCGCCGCCGTAATGCTGTTCATCTGTATTCCCTCCGGTGGAAGACAGATCAAGCCACACACTCCAGTTAAAAGATCTGGCTCTGCTTCTTTGAGACTCGGAATTGTAGCTGTCACTGCTGATGTACCGGAGCCTGTCCTCTGCATAAGGGTATCCAGGTTCAATACGGAGAGCCTCAAGGTATCTGTCCAGAGCACCGGACGGATTTCCCCTGTTCTCTTCAATCAGCCCCAGGTAGCAGATAGCATACACAGACACCGGATTCTGCTTTACCACTTCAAGAAGAAGTTCTGCGGCTTCCTCCAGTTGATCACTGAACAGATACGCCTCAGCCAGTGCGGTGGCGAGGCCCTCACTCCATGGGAACATGGCATATGTCTCATTTAGAAGCTGTATTGCTTCGTCTGTCATATCCTGATCGTAGTAGAAATCGGCAACCTGAACAGCAATCTGGTAATCGTCTGTGCCGTTCTGCAGAGCAAGCTGATAACACTGGCTCTGCCTTTGTGTGTTCCCAAGAGTACCAAACAGCTTGCCAAGGTTGATCATCTGCCATGGATCCTCCGACTTCACCTGAAAAGCCCTTTCTGCAAACTCCCCGGAAAGCTGTGCGAAGTGACTGTAGTAGGCACTCCAGCCTGCAGAAACCCAGGCGTCCGGCCATCTGTTCAACATACTGTCTTCAGGCAGCCCGATACCCTCTCCTGAAACGTCTTGAAGCAGTAACTGCTCAGCAAATGCAACAGCGGAGTCACCGCTGAGGAAGAGGTATTTGTCAAAGGAAACCTTTGCCTCTTCAAGCTCTCCTTTAATTCTGTGTACCCTGGCCAGATCAAGCCAGCCCCTGGAGTATTCCTCATCAACTGCCACTGCTGCGGAAAAACAGGCTGCGGCTGAATCAATAAGCATTTCTTCCACAGCTATGCTGCCCAGTTCGCCCCATATCCACGAATCCTGCTGATCCAGTGCGGCAAGGGCTTCACTGTACCACAAGGCAGCATCATGGCTGTCACCATTGATGTAATAAATATTTCCCCTGCGCTGCCAGCCGTACAGGTACTGGTCGTCAATGGACAGGCTTTTCTCGTATGCTTCCGCAGCCTCTCTGTACATTGCTCTGTTCTCAAGAACCCACCCCAGTTCACCGTATAGCCATGCCTGAGAATCGAGGTCTATGCATCGCCTGAGAGCAGCCTCTGCTGCTTGTAAATTGTCTTCTGATTCATACAGAAAAGCCAGCTCCTGCCACGCCTGCTGGTAATCTGGATCAATCAGCACAGCTTGTTCCAGCAGTTCTCTGGAAAAAGAGGGTTCCTCTCGCATTCTGAGTTTGGCAAGCTGGAGCAAAGACCACGAATCATCCTGGGTATACTCCAGTGCCCTGCTGAAAGAGCTGTCTGCCAGATCAACTCTGCCCTCAATAAGAAAGCACGATGCTAGCCTGCTCCAGGCCCAGCCGTACTCTGGACGAACCTGCAGAATGCTTCTGTAAACTTTTATTGCCTCTCCATTCCTTTTGCTGTTTTCATAAAGAAGCCCAAGAGATGAATAGGCTGAGATCATCAAGGGATCCAGATCGATCACATATCTGTAAACTCCGATAGCCTCCTGCGTATCTCCTGCCTGTTCAAGAACTTCACCGTACTGACACAAAATGGAAGAACACTCCGGGAATCTGTTTGCTGCCTGTTCTGTGAGACTAAGGGCTTCATCAATTTTTCCCAGGTCAACAAGAGCCATGGAAAGAGTAAGCCAGGCAGGGCCGAACATGGAATCCACAGAAAGTGAAACTTTTGAGTGAATAACAGCCTGTGTGCTGTTTCCCATTGAGAGTAACCAGTATCCGTAGGCTTCACTTAGTACAGGATCAATTCCATCCACAAGATTGAAAGCCGTTACAAACAGGCTTTCCATTGCAACCGAATCCTGTTCCATTCCTACAAATGCAAGAGCTGTCCAGGTTCTGTAGTCTGTGCTGTCAAGCAGAACGGCCTGTTCCGCCAGAGCAATAGGATCTCCATAACCTGCCCCGAACTGCGAAACAGCTTTTACAGCAAGATCTACAGCCGAATCTCCATACATGGCAGACACGCTGTCCATAGCTGACCAGTTCAACTGCGAATAGGCCTGGTACCATTCAGAAGGCCATGATGCCAGAATTGCCAGAAGAATAATCAAGGAATCCTCCTATGGATATCTCCACTAAATCCGTATACTTTACACTAGCCCAGCTGTGTGGCAACAAGTCCGGCAATGGCCACTGCCCAGCAGTACCAGGCAAAACCTGAAAGTTTTCCCTGCTTAACAAATCTCACCAGAAGAGCCAGTGCACCAAACCCAACCACAGCAGAAACAGTAAACCCGATAATCACATCCCCCACAGGTATACTCCAGGTCGCGGAAGGAAGCTCCTTTACAGCAGCTCCCAGAATAGCGGGAATAGCCAGAAGAAAGGAAAACCTTGCAGCCTCTTCCCTGGAAAGCCCCACAAAAAGACCTGTACTGATGGTGGTTCCAGACCGGGAAATTCCAGGAAGAATGGCAATGGTCTGTGCAAGACCTACGAGCAACCCTCTTCTGAAAGTAACTCCCGGTGTGGTTTCTCGAACAATTTTCCCCGACAGAAACAGGATTGCACCTGTAACAATCAGAGCCGAGGACACAAAAAGCATGTTCTCTCTGAGAGCCTCAACAAAATCACCGAAAAACAAACCGGCAAGTGCAACCGGTATGGTACCCAAAACAAGAGTTGCTCCGAGCACAAGGCTTTTCCTTTCCCTGGAAACAATTCCCCGGCACAGAGCGATAATGTCTTTCCAATAAAACACGAAAACAGCCAGAAGGGTACCCAGATGAAGAACTATATCAAAAGCCAGCCCCCCGTCAGGAACATTCATGAGATGCGAGGCCATTGCAAGATGACCGGAACTGGATACAGGCAAAAACTCAGTCAGCCCCTGAACAATCGCCAAAACAGCGGCTTCTAATGGATTCATTCAATAAACTCCCTGTGTAATTCCTGCAGTGCTGTGTCTCTCTGATTCACAAGAACCAGAGCACTTATGGTAGCGTGCGAATCTACCGTTTGCAGCGCATCAATACCAACCCGTTCGAGAGCTTCGCAGAACCTCGCCATCACTCCTTTGAGACCGTGCATTCCGGCTCCTACAATGGAAACTTTGGTACACGGACCTACCGTTGTGTAGTGGAGGTCCATGGAATCCAGAATCTGCTCTACTGCCTCTTTGGAATCCAGAGGAACGGTGAATGCCGCAGTACATTTGAAAACACTGAACATATCCATGGAAACACCGCTGTCTGCAATTCTCCGGAACACACCGGCAAAAAAGGCGGAAGGTCTGCCAGAGCCAATTACTGTAAACCCGGTAACAACCGGCCCCGATGCAACACCGACTATATAATTCGTGTTTTCAAGCGGTTGTTTCACCACTTCGGTAACAACTTCACCGCTGCGGAAAGACTTCACTTTCAGCACAGCGTCAGATGCCTGAGCAGCTTCTGCTGCTCTCGGGTGAACTACCTTTGCTCCCTGCCATGCCATCTGCCTCAGGTCTTCAGAGGAGATAACTGAAAGCTCCCTGGCAGATGGCACTTTCTCAGGATCGGCTGTGTAAACTGAATCGACAGTTTTGTAAAGAAGTACCTCATCCGCACCGAGAGCTATTCCAAGAACAACTGCGGATGTATCTGTTCCACCACGCCCCAGAGTATTCACATTTCCGTCAGGAGAAAGGCCCTGAAACCCGGAAATTACCGCAACTCTGTGTCTGGAAAGAACATTCTGTATCCTATCTGTATCAACGCTAACTATACGGGCATTGCCGGGTTCCCCATCGGTTGCTATTCCGGCCTCCCAGCCGGTAAGCGCCTCTGTACTTATTCCGCTTCTGCGCAATTCAGAAGCCAGCACCAGCGCGCTGATTACCTCCCCGCACGCCATCAGCCTGTCCTTCTCGCAGGCACTTGAATCTGCCGACACCAACTTCAGAAGGGTATCTGTTGCGTAGGGGTCACCACTACGACCCATGGCGGAGACAACGATAACAAGCTTCTCAGATTCCTCGAGCAGGGAAACACAGTGGCCAACCGCAGTTTGTCTTTTCTGCGCATCAGACAAACTGGTTCCGCCGAACTTAACAACCAGCAGTTTCTTCTGCAAGACGCACAAACTCCCTTCCGGTGTCGTGCCACGAAAAAAGCCCTTCCGCTCTGTTCCGCGCGCTGTGTGACATCTTCTTTCTCAGCGTTTCACTGACAATAAGCTCTTGTAAGCGATTCGCACAAACCTCCACATCCTGTGCGTCAACAAGAAATCCGTTTTCCCCGTTGGTAACCAGTTCCGGCACAGCACCTCCGTCAGCCGCCACAACCGGCAGCCCTGCCCACATGGCTTCGGCCACTGCAATACCATACCCCTCCCACACCGAAAGGTTCGCAAGTATGTGGCTGCTGTTGTAGGCATCATGAAGTTCGCCAGCCGAAACGTGTCCCAGAAAAACTACTCTGTCTTCCAGAACTGCCGCCTGCTCCCTTACAAGTTTTGAATAACCTGTATCTACTGATTCATCCCCAGCTATAACCAATCTGAAATCAAGGTTTTGAAGTATGGAACAAGCTTTAACCAGCGTTAGCTGGTTTTTTCTGGCACACACATTGCCAACAGTAAGAATCTGCACCGGCAGAGGTTTGTTTTTTAATACAACTCTGAACCTTTCGAATCCCGGGGGAATGATGGAAAGCCTGCTTTCGGGTATTCCAAGGGAAACAACTTCGTCAGCTGTGCTTCTGCTGTTTACCCACACCCTGTTCCCTGCTCTTATGAACCAGCGAACAAGTGCTCTCCTCAATCTGGAAGCACGGTTTGCCCTGTCGTGCCACTCAAGGTGGTGAACCAGGTAGAGCACCGGGCAGCCCAGGAAGGAAGTTGCAAGCCTCAACGGAACCATAAAACTGTAGCTTTTACTGATTACCAGCAGATCCGGTTTGAATTTCAACACACGGCGAAAAACATGCAAAGAGCCTGTTAATTTGGAACCACGGATGTTCTCTGGAAGGGTGGAAAAGTGTATTGCATCAACCTCGTGACCAGCACGGTTCAAAGCATCCACCATCTTAAAGTTAAACAGGTATCCACCTGTGCTCAGATCTTTCAAGCCAACCATTATAAATGATATTCTCAAGCCGTCTCTTTCGATAAACTTTTATACAACAGATCGGGTACACGGAAGTATAGCCAAGCACAGGATTGAAGTCACACTGCGCAGACTGGTGTTAAAGAATTATGTTTGAACTGTAGCGTAGATTGTACAGGGAGGAAACTTGTCTACAGGCAGTGTCTGTATGGTGGTAAAAAACCGCCTTTCAAACGATGCAAGGGTAAAAAAGGAAATGGCTGTTCTGGCAGAAGACGGATGGCGGGTAACTGTAATCGCCATGCCGGAGGCAGGGGTGCCGGAGGAAGAGAACAGGCACGGTGTCCGTATAATCAGACCGCCTGTTTTCTCTGAATCAAAACAAAAACTCCGAAGCAGGGTTGCCGAAGCCTCTCAAAGCATTGATATGTCAACAAGGGCAAGAGTTATCCGATACCTCAGAAAAAACAAGCTGCGAAGACTGGTAGCAGACCTTCAGCGTGATATACCCTGGGAGAGAAGGCTCAGAAACGCTGCCTGGGGAGTAGATGCTGATGTTTACCACGCCAACGATCTGGACACACTGGAAATTTGCGGTTCCGTTGCAGAAAAGAGAAATGCTAAACTGGTCTACGACAGCCATGAACTGTGGCTGGAATCATCGCGGTATCTTACCACTACACACCCTCTGAACAGAATAAGACTTAAAAAAATAGAACAGAAGTACATTTCAAAAGCAAACGCAGTAATCGCTGTAACTCCTATGCGCGGCCGGAAGATGCAGGAAATGTATCCGTCCATGCAAAATCTTTACATTGTAGAAAATGCCCCGGAAAAACTTCCGGATCTTCCGGGAAAAGGTCGGCTGCGTTCCATGATCAATGCTGCCCCGGATGATATAATTGCTCTCTATCAAGGTGTTTTGTGTCCGGAGAGAGGGTTGGAAGAACTGCTGGCGGCAGCGGAACTTACTCAGAACCCGAAGTTGAGATTTGTGTTTATAGGCATGGACACATTGAACGGCACCCTTCAGCAGATAGCGGCTGACAAGGGGCTGAACAACAGGGTGTTCTTCCTTCCACCTGTTCCCTCAGAAGAACTTCCAGAGATTACCATCGACGCAGACATGGGGTTTATTCTGTTCAGAAACACCTGTTTGAACCACTACTACTCGCTTCCAAACAAACTGTACGAATACATGATGGCCGGGGTACCTATAATCTCAAGCGACTTTCCCGAACTGAAAAGGGTGCTGGAGGAAGCAGAAAGTGGAATAACTGTTAATCCTGACTCCCCCGAAGAGATAGCGCAGGCTGTGGAAAAACTGGCGGCCAGCCGGAGCATACGAATGAAAATGAAGCAAAACGGCAGGAAAGCAGCTCTGAGCCGATACAACTGGGAACCGCAGAGTGAAATCCTCCGGAATCTGTACAGGAAGCTGAGGTAATATGAAGAAACTTATCCTTGTTACCTACACTTTTCCTCCACTGTCTACAGGTGGAACCTCAGTTGTTCTCAACATGTGCAAGTACCTTCCACGCAACGGTTGGGAAGTAGTAGTGGTAACGGTGAACAAACCCCGGGGAATGGCTTTGGACAATACTCTTCTTCGTGAAGTTCCTTCAGGTATGAAAGTGTTCAGAGTTCCCCACGAAAAGGCTTCTGCTGGAAGCAGTATCTCCGATGAGGGGCAGAACCCACTGCGCAGGCTTGCGAGCTTCGTTGCGCACAATTACATACTGGTTCCAGACAGGGTAATTACCTGGAAGAAAATGGTTGTTCCAGTTCTTAAAAATATCATAAAGGACGAAAAGCCCCATGCTATTGTTTCGTTTGGCCCCCATCATTCTCTGCACCTCATAGCCATTTCAGCAGCACAGCAAACTGCTCTGCCTTTTATTCCTTATTTTGGGGATCTCTGGTTGGAAGACAGCTGCGTTGAATGGCCCAGTAAGCTGAACAGATTTGTTGAATCTCTGCTTGAGAGAAGGGTGGTAAGCAGGGCCCGGGGAATAATAGCAACTACAGAAGACTCTGCTGGCTACTTCCTGGAAAAGTACGAAAATATCTGCCCTCCATCCCATGTTGCTGAAAACGGATATGATCCTGATCGGATTACCAGAGCGGATTCTCCTGTCCCTGACCCCAATCATCTCACAGCAGGATGGACTGGAAATTTCTTCGCAAATCATTCCCCTGGAAAACTTCTTGAGGGTCTGAAGATGTTCTACGGCAGAAACCCGCAATCAAAACTCAGGGTGAAAATGGCAGGCGGCATAGACCGATCCTCTTTAAGGAAAATAAACAGTGAGCCGCTAAAAGGCCGGGTAACACACGTGGGACACCTCAAATGGCGTGAGGTTCCCGGGTTTCAGAGAAACTGCGATGTACTTATTGCATACCTCGATCAACACCGGGGAAGCCACTACAAAAACTCAAGTAAAACAGCAGAGTACCTTGCTTCAGGAAGAACAATTCTGGGAATAGTGCCGGAAGGATCCATGGCAGCCAGAATAAGAAATCCCGGCCGTGGATACATCGTTCATCCTGATGCCGAACAGGTGGCAGTGATGTTCGAGAATCTGGAGTACCAGTGGAAAACATCAGGCCTCAGGGTACCTGATGATTTTGAAACCATACAGAAAACTTTTTCAGCCAGAGGCGTTATGCGCAAGCTGGCTGGTTTCCTCAACGATATGGCTGGCCCGTGAAAATTCTCTACATGTTGGGCTTTCTGCCTCCCTATGTAAGGAGAGAGATAGACGCTCTGTCTGCTTCCGGAGTGGATGTTTCTGTTGTGCTGCCTGAAAAATCAACAGGAAACCGACCGGCGGATTTCTGGAGTGGGATTTCCCCGAACCCTGCAGGCAGATCAGTGAAGGTTCACA
>CAZRXU010000022.1:0-27308 GCA_964604135.1 uncultured bacterium
CTTATCGCGAAGGCAGCCCTGTTTGCAGGCAACGACAGCGGCCCTGCACATCTTGCGGTTTCATCAGATACTCCGGCCCTTGTTCTTTTTGGCCCCACCGACCCCGATTCCCTTTACAGACGTGGCAGCATTGTCTCCCTCTGCGGAACTGTGTCATGTTCACCCTGTTATTCAAACAGCGTTTTCCCGGGCTGCACCGGAGACGGGGACTGTATGACTTCAATCGATACTGAAAGGGTTCTCTATACCCTCGATGGGATGTTAGTAAAATGAGAATAACAACTCTTAACCCGCCTTTTCTTCCCCACTACAGTCGTGGGCAGCGGAGTCCGGCTGTTACCAGAAGCGGAACTCTGTATTTTCCTATATGGCTTTCCTACGCAGTTGGAGCACTGGAGCAGACAGGGTACACTGTACAGTTTCTGGATTCTCCGGCCATGAATCTTGACTGGGAACAGACAGAAGAGAAAATCCGCAGTTTTTCCCCGGAACTGATTGTAGTGGAAACATCCACACCTTCCATTATTTCAGATGTTCAAACTGCTGATATGCTTACGGAAACAGGTGCTGTGGTTTTTGTTGTGGGAACTCATCCTTCTGCACTGCCTGAAGAAACAGTTCTGCTTGGAGAGAAGTTTCACGGTGCGATTCTGGGGGAGTACGAGAAACCAATTCTGGCAGTGGCAGCTGCTGTTGAAGCAGGAGGGTCGCTTAATGGAATACCTGGAACAGCCATCCGAACCGAATCAGGTGCAGAAGTTATTCCTCCCAACGGGTACATTCAGGATCTAGACTCACTACCTTTTGTAAGCTCTGTGTATGCGGCTCATCTTCCAGTGGAAAGGTACAACAATCCCAATGCACTTCATCCCCAGGTGATGATTATCGGCGGAAGAGGCTGCCCAAATCAGTGCAGTTTCTGTGTATTTCCACAGACCCTTACAGGCAGGCACTACAGAAGCCGGTCTGTTGAGAATGTTGTAGCCGAGATGAAGTGGGTTCAGGAAAACATGCCGGAAGTACAGGCGATATTCTTTGAAGATGACACCATTGCAGCAGATATGCAGAGGCTGCGTCACCTTTCTTCCGAAATTGTGAGAGCAGGTGTAACCATTTCATGGACATGCAATATGCGGGCAACAGCCGATTATGAAACCCTTCGTCAGTGTCATTCTGCGGGGCTGCGGTCTGTGTGTGTGGGTTTTGAAAGCGGATGCAATGAAATTCTTGCATCCATGCGTAAAGGGCTGAAAACCGATCAGATGGTGGAGTTCATGAACAGCGCCAGGAAAGCCGGTGTGCTTGTTCACGGCTGTTTCCTGTTCGGTATTCCAGGGGAAACCCGCCACACCGCCCGGCGCACTCTTGATTTCGCTTTAAACCTTAATCCCGATACGGCACAGTTTTACCCGCTTATGGTTTATCCTGGAACAGATGCGTACGCCGATGTGCAGAAAGCCGGCCTGCTGGTAACTTCAAGCTGGAGAGACTGGTTGAAGGAAGATGGTACCCATGCCTGTGTTGTGAAAACACCGGACATGAGTCCCGATGAGCTGGTTGAGTTCTGCAACTACGCAAGAAAAAAGTTTTACCTCAGGCCCGGTTACATACTTAAGAAGGCGTGGCACAGCCTGTTTGATAAAGGCGAAAGGCACAGAACCCTTCTCGCCTTCAGAACATTTCGGAAATACCTTTTCAGGCGGAAAAAGTGACTGATATCGCTGTGGTAGTTCCTTTCAGAGGCCGGTGGGATTCAGTTCTTCCAACCCTTGAAGCTCTCTCTGTTCAATCAATAAGATCCCGTATTTCCGTAGTGCTTTCTGTAGACGGTCTGGAACAGCCGCCTGAAGGGGTAAAGAGGCTAACAGATCTGTGCGTATGTGGAGAGCAGAACGGGCCTGCCTCGGCAAGGAACCGTGGATGGAGGGCATCATCCTGCCCTGTTGTTCTGTTTACAGATGCCGATTGCGTTCCGGAGCCGGCATGGGCAGAGCTTCTTTCGGCAAAGCTGGATAGCGGATATCAGGCTGTGAAAGGGGTATATTCATCGGGAGGGCACAGGCTTGTGCAGCGGCTGGCTCAGGTAGAGTTTGAAGAGAGGTACTGTCTTATGAGCAGGGCTCCTGTTGTTTACCTTGCCGATACATACTCTGCAGGTTTCAGAAGAAACTGGCTTGAGAAACTAGGCGGTTTTGATGAGAGCTTTCCCCTGCCCGAGCACGAGGATGTTGACCTCTCATGGAGGCTTACAGAAGCCGGGGGAAAAATTGCATTTGTGCCTGAAGCAAAGGTTGCGCATGTACACAGAGCCACGTGGACTGCATACTTCAAACTCAAGTACCGTCGCGGAAAGTGGAGGATAATGCTTGTAAGGAAGTTTCCGGCAAGAGCTGTTACAGATGGCTACACGCCCCAGACTCTGAAACTTCAGATGCTGTTTTCCATGCCTCTGCTGATTTCATTGTTTGCTGTTCCGGTATTTCCTGTTTTTACGGCTGCCTCTGCGCTGGTGTTTCTGCTGGTGTGTATTCCTCTGATCCGTGCAGCCTGTGAAACAGACAGGTCTACCATTCCGGTTGTTCCGGTTTTTGCGCTCTGGAGAGCCGTTGCTCTTGTGTCAGGTGCCGTTTCGGGTTTCGCCCGGGGCAGGGCAGTGTGATGCTTGCGCCAATAAGAAGACAGCAACGGGTGTTCATTCTGTTTCTTATCGCGGCGGATCTGCTTACAGTTCCCCTTTCACTGCTGGTAACGTGGTACATCAGAACTGTGTGGCTCTTCGGTTTGCTTCCCGGTTTTACCCATACCATAAACACTTACGTAGCTACGATTCCAGTGCTTGTGGTGTTGTGGATTGCGTCATGGTGGTCTACAGGAATGTACGTGTTTTCTGCACAGCAGGGCGCTTTTCCCGGGCTTGCCCGGAGGATTCGTGCTGTTTTTTATCTTGCTGTGTCTATTATGGCTGCAAGCTATCTTGTAAAAATTGACTACTCCAGAATTATGCTGTTGATATTTCTCGTTCTGTCTCAGCCGGTGAATATTCTGTTCAGAGCTGTGTTCAGTTTCCTGGCCGGGAAAATTGCTCCTGTTAAACAGTCGCCTGCAACTATTGTGATAGGTTCCGGAGAGTTTGCAGAGAGGGTAATTACCTCGCTTGGAAAATTCCCAGGGCCGAAACACAGAATAAAGGGAGTTCTTGTTGAACACCAGGGTATTACTGATGAGGTCGGTGGTATAAAAGTAGTAGGTGAGGCCAGAGATCTGCCCCGTCTTGCAGACAGTCTTTCCATAGATGAAGTGTTCTTTGCCAGCGGATCCATGAGTCGAACTGACATGCTCAGAATAGTGAATTCAGTTCAGAAGGAAGACATAGTCTTCATGCTTGTAACCGACCTGTTTGAAATTGCAGCCGGGGTGAGCAGTCTCAGCAGCATTTCCAGAATGCCGGTGGTAGAGATCGGATCCTCCGGCAGGGGAGTATTCAGCAACCTGACGAAAAGGCTGATGGATCTGATAATGTCACCGGTTCTTGTTGTTATACTGGCACCATTGATGGCTGTAATCTGGATAATCCTTGCTGTGACGGGTAAAGGTTCACCGGTGTTCAAACAGACCAGAGTAGGTCGGCACGGCAAAAAATTTACGCTGTACAAATTCAGAACCATGAAACCTGAAACAGACGAGTACGAAGTAGCTCCTGTGGCCGGTGATGACCCCAGGGTTACTGGAATTGGAAGAATGCTTAGAAAGACCAGCCTTGATGAACTTCCCCAGTTGTTTAATGTTCTTCAGGGGCATATGAGTATGGTTGGCCCCAGACCGGAGATGGACTTTATCGTCAGGGATTACAATGCATGGCAGCGGAGAAGGCTTGATGTTAAACCCGGTATTACAGGTCTGTGGCAGATCATGGGAAGGAAGGATCTTCCGCTGCACGAAAACCTTGAATACGACTTCTACTACATGAGAAATCAATCCGTTATGCTTGATATGGCAATTCTCGCCAGAACGGTTGTTACCGTTCTCAAAGGAAGGGGAGCATACTGACAACTGTGCTGACTATTTCGGTTCTGCTTGGTTTCTGGAACTTTGCCGGTCCTGTTCAAACAGGGCTTGGTGTTTTTCCAGTTGCCTGGAGCAACGATCCTGTCTCTTCTATGGCTGCACCAGCTGGAATGGGCAGGTTTGAGTTTCCTGAAGTTGCTGCAATCGGCGGTGTATCGGGAGCTGAGCCTTCCGGGTGTGTGGCTGCGGTGCTGCCGCTTGGTTCTTCAGGGTTCCACCTGGGGTCTGCTGCTGGCTGGAATGCTGAAGAGAAAGCCGGTGCGGCCCAGATTTCCGGAAGCTACATTGTGGCAGGGGACCCCATCGGGTTTATGGAGGGGCTGTTCGGTCCCAGTATCACAACCGGTGTTTCCGCAAGGTATCAGTTCGCAGATAGTACGGGGGGAAATGCTTTTGATCTGGATGCCGGAATCCAGTTTTCTCTTTTTCCCTCATTCGCAGTTGGTATGCAATACACAGATATCGTGAATGATCGGGCGTTAACCACCGGCTTCAGCCAGGTATTCAACAGAAATTTCAAAGCCCATGCAGGGTATGGTAACCACAGCTGGCAGGTGGGCTGCGAACTGATGATAACTAGAAAATTCAGGGTTTACTCCGGAGTGGATGGGGGCAATGTTCACGCCGGTGCAGGGTTTGCATCACAGCACTGGAGTTTCGGATACGGGGCGGTACTGCATGAAAACGAAATTGAACACAGAATCGGTGTATCAAGGAGGTTCTTTTGACAGCGCTGATCTTTACCCTCGCAGTGCTGCTTCACCAGTCGGATTCAACTGAAACGGCAGGGCATGATCTGAATATGGGAATGTTTTTTTATTCCTCTGCTTCCGCTGATTTGAATCAGGGGTTAAGAACTCTTAAAGCAGACACTCTTACTGTTTTTCCACAGGGATCATTTCATTCAGACTGGGCAGACCTCAGCGGGGAAGCCTCGGTTAGTTACGCATCTGATTCAATTGCTGGGCTTAAACCTGTAAGCGCAGGTGCATTTTTCAGGTGGCCTGGAGCACAGTGGATAGGGGCAGGTGTGTCGGTGGGGCTGATCAAACCATTTATACAGGGGTTTGGCAGTCCGGTAAGAGAATGGAACAGTTATGTAACGGACGACTCAACAGCAGTAACTGTTGAGGCAGGAGGGCTTCTTGGTTTTCAGGGGGCATGGAATCAGTTTGGCGACTCCCTCTCGTGGTACAGTGTGAAATCTCCGTGGCTGGGGTTTGGAACTGTAGCTTGGAACAGTATACGGGAAAATTCCGCCCAGCTGGAAACTGTTGCCGGGTATCTCGACTTAAAGAGAGTGCAGCCGTGGTTTCTCTTTGTGAAGGAAAACTCCAGGTGGACATACAGCGTTCAGGTAAGAGGGTGGAAACCTGTCAATGGAAGCGTGTTTTCCCTGGAGGTTGCTCCCCTTGTCTCCCTCAATGAAGATTCAAGTGCCGCAGGGCTTACTGCCTGGATGTACGGTAACGGCAGAGCCTTCAGCGGCTACTTTTCCGCCGTTTCTGCTCTGGAGAACGAGCCAGAACCCAGTTTCGAAATCGGGTTGAACATTTTGTCACAGGCTGGAATTGATTGGGCATTGGAAGCAGATTTTAAGCATCTTGAAAACCTCCACTGTGAATTGTCGGGTTTTTACAGAATGTCTCCTGCCGGCTGCGGTGGAAAAATAGAGTTGTTTGATGACAGTCTTCGGGCAACGGCAACTGCGCTGTACTCGCCTGTGGAAGGTGTTTCGGCAGAGTTTTCCGTTATGTCTGATCTCGATACAGATTCCCCGGAGCCGGGGTGCCTGCTTCAGATAACCGGAGCCAGGGAAAACATCACAGCCGGAGTCACTGTTGGGTGGGAACAGGGTTCAACAACACTGGGAATGGGGGTATCTGCATGGATAGACTGATTGCATTATCTTTGCTGCTGTGTTCCTGTGCAGTTTTTGTGCCGGCAGAGAGAACACAGTCAGACGGAATGCAGTTTCATTACCCGTCTGCAGCCAGGGTTCAGCTGGTGGGTGACTGGAACAACTGGGGGGGAATTACACAGGTTCGCGGGCTGGTTGATCCGTCCTGCGGTGTTATGGAAAGCCGTGATGGTTTGTGGGTTGGTTCGGTGCCGGATAACCTGGACAGAGGCATATACAGGTATGCCTTTCTTGTGAATGGAACACAGTTTTTTCCAGACCCGCTGAATCCGGAAAAGGCAGTCTTTAGTGGTCATGTTGTTTCGATTCTTCTAGTTGACTGAGACGAGAGGGGAATAGGTTGGCTTCTGTTAGATTTGAAGCTGTCAGCAAGGTGTACGGCAGTGATTCAAGAGCTCTTTCAGACTTTACTATTGATGTTGCCGATGGAGAGTTCGTTGTTCTTGTAGGCCCCAGCGGTTGTGGAAAATCCACAACACTCAGGGTACTTGCCGGTCTTGAAGAAGCCACCAGCGGCAGGGTTTTCATAGATAACAAAGACATTACAGACGAAACACCGTCAAAGAGAGATATAGCTATGGTTTTTCAGAACTACGCCCTTTATCCCCACATGACAGTTTTCGACAACATGGCGTTTTCTCTGAAAATGCGAAAGTTTTCCCGCGCCGAAATAAAGCGTTCAGTAACTGAAACCGCAGAGATACTAGGCATAGAAGAGTACCTGCAAAGGAAGCCAAGGGAGCTTTCAGGGGGGCAGAGGCAGAGAGTTGCAGTGGGAAGAGCCATTGTACGCAATCCAAAGGTTTTTCTGTTTGATGAACCTCTGTCAAATCTTGATGCCAAACTTCGGGTTCAGATGAGGAATGAGCTGGCTAGGCTTCATTCAAAGTTGAAAGCAACAATGATATATGTTACACACGATCAGGCAGAAGCCATGACTTTGGGAGACCGAATTGTGGTTCTTAAAGACGGGTACATACAACAGGTTGCACCACCGCTTGAAGTTTACAACAAGCCTGCGAACCGGTTTGTAGCCGGGTTTATAGGCAGCCCTGCCATGAACTTTTTTAAGGCTGAAATACTAGGTGGCGAACTTCGTGCCGCAGGGGGTAGTTTTCCTGTTTCCGGTACTGTAGATGGTTCATACACTCTGGGAGTAAGGCCCGAAGACATTCTTGTTTCAGAAGAAGGAAGATTTGTGTGCTCTGTTGAGGTGGTAGAGACCCTTGGCAGCGAGAAGGTTGTGATTGGTACAGCAGAGAGTGAAGAGCAGGTTACGGCCAGGTGCAGGCCTGATACTGATGTGCGTCCCGGCGAACAGATGAGATTTGAAATTGACAGCGGTAGAATACACATATTCGCCGTCGGCGGAGCACAGCAGAAACTATGATTCTTCTCACTTCGCTTACAGTTGCCCTGGTGTTTTCTTTGATACTTACCCCTCTTATGAGCCGACTTGCAGGAAAACTGGGTTTCATAGACAGAGGGGGTAAACCAGGTGGTTCCGGTACTCCTGTTATGGGGGGAGTTGCGGTTTTTCTTGGATTTGCCGCCGCTATTATCGCTGGAATGCTGATATTCCCCGTACTGCCCGGTGAAAGCATTGCCGACACACCTTTGTCGTGGATGTCAATTTGTATTCTTGTGCTGGCATCGGGATTTCTAATGGCTTTAACTGGTTTCTTTGATGACAGATTTGAGCTTTCTCCGAAGGTTAAGCTTCTTCTGCACTCCATAGTTGTTTTGATCGCAGGTGCTTTTTTCGTGGTTAACGGTGCCCAGGTGCATCTGTTTCTGGAGGGAGGGCGTATTGCATGGCTGGCCGCGCCTATAACTCTTGTGTGGCTTCTGGGTATTACAAACTCAGTTAACCTGCTTGACCATGCCGACGGTGTTACAGCGGGAGTATCGGCAATTTCGGCACTGTTCTTTGCAGCGCTGAATGTAATGCACGGTAACCCGGCAGTTTCGTTTATCAGTGTAGCCCTGGCAGGAGCTTCCATAGGTTTTCTGTTCTACAACTTTCCGCCTGCTTCAACATTTATGGGAGACTGCGGCTCAAACTTTCTGGGATTTATGCTGGGTATCATTGCCGTTCTCGGAGTTTACACTCCCCGGGGTTCTATTCCTTACCTTGCGATACTGTCGCCACTGCTTATTGTAGCTGTCCCCATTATAGACACAGTTATGGTTCTGGTTTACAGAAAGAAGCACGGTTTTCCTCTTTTTCAGGGGGACAAAAACCACCTGGCTCACAGGCTCATGCGCATGGGGTACTCTAAACGAACAACCGTTTTCATGCTTTATATTTTTTCTGCAATTCTGGGCACAACTGCGCTTCTTCTGCCTACGCTGCAGCCGTATCAGGCTGTTCTGGCCTTCGTAAATGCCTCTGGTGTTATTAGCGTATTCGCGTTGTTTATTTCTCGCGGCGAGAAAGGTTTTCATCGATGAGAACAAAGGTTTCTATGGCATTTCTTGTACTGCTGATCGCAGTGATGTCCGGTGTGATTTTCGGTGTGTTGACAAACAGCAGGAACAGCATTCTTGTGAAAGAGATGTTCTACGTGGCAGGTGGAAGCATAGCGGCTGCGATGGCTGCTGTGTTCATTTTTCTTGGAAAACCTTACTATGCCGACAGATTTCCCAGAACCACGCTGGTGTCTGTTATTGCCGTACTGCTGCTTATGGTGGTAATGCACTTTGCCGGTGCTCATTCTCCCAACGGGCCGTTTACATTTCTTATGCTGCTTTCCCTTGCGGTGTTAACAATTTCATCACTGCTGTTCATAGATGAGGCTCATTTGAAAGTGTTTACTCTTGTTTTACTGACCTCGTCTGCACTGATGTTTGTTTACGCTTTGCTGCAGTGGCAGGGAATAAATGTGTTTACATGGGATGCTGCTCTTACAAGAAGCGGCAGAAGTACCGGAAGTATGGGAAATCCCAACCTTCTCGGCGGATTCGCTTCAGCAGTTATTCCTCTGGGTGCGGCTTACTTCTTTTCACAGAAGAACAAGACGGTGGTTCTGAGAACCGTCGTCACCTTTGTTTTTACTGTGCTTGCCGCAGCAGCAATAGTTGCCAGTGGAACCCGCGGTAGTGTTATTGGTGTTGTTGCAGGAAGTACTGTTCTTCTGGTGTGGTTTATCAGGAGCACATCGAAGTCTGCTGGGAAGATTGTTTCCGCAGCGGTTCTGGTTCTGGGTGTTATTGCTATGGTGGCCGTTCCCATGTCTTCCAGGCTTTCCGAGCTTGATCCTTCTGCGGAAGGTCAGGGAACACTGCAGGTAAGAAAAACAATCTGGTCCGGGGCATTGAGTCTGTTCCGTGAGAGCCCTTTTGTCGGGCATGGACCGGGATCATTCCAGATTCTCTTTCCGCGTTATCGAAATCCGCAGTACAGTATTCTCGGTGTGAGCCACAACACACTTCATGCCCACTGTGAATACCTGGAGATTCTTGTCGACCTGGGTATTGCTGGTTTTGTTCTCTGGGCTGCGGCAGCGTGGGGACTGCTTGGTTACTTGAGAAAAGCTAATCTGCTTAGAGCAGGTGCATTTGCCGGAATGGTAGCAATGCTTGCAGAGGCACTGGTATCAGTACACCTCAGGTGGCCGCCGACAGCCTGGCTGTTCGCAACCCTGGTTATGGTGTACCTGTCTGGGGATCAGAGGTCTGTATCGCCTGGTAAAAGAATGAAAGCCGTTGCTGCCATTTTTGTTGTTGTTGCTGCTGTTCTTGTTGCAGGTATTTTTGTGCACTACATGCCGCTGTCCCGTTCATCTGTACTTGTGTTCAAGGGCAAGGATATTTTCTTGGCCAGAACCGAAAACGCAATGAATGCAGGCTATTCCGCAGCAGCTCAGTGGGCGGATTCCGGTAACGAAGATGCTTTGAATGCTGCTGTAATTCAGTGGCAGAGCGCTTCTGTATTCGCGGACAGCGCAGTTGCCTATTCCAGACAGGCAACGGAAATTTACCCCTATGATCTTGGCGGATGGTACGCTCTTGGAAGTGCTTATCTTACAAGGTACATGGTTATGGCGCCGCCGGTTCCTGCCATGCGGTCGGCTCTTGAACAGGCGGGGCTGACAAATTCCCTTACGCCACAGCAGATTCGGAATGAATTGCTTCTGGGGATGGCCGCCTACGACAGTCTGGTAACAATGGCTCCTGATTATGCCGAAGTTCACAACAACCTGGCACTTGGTTATTCCAACATGGGTTTACTGGATCAGTCCATGGACGAACTCTACAAGTCTTACAGGATCCATGCGCACAGAAGAGATGATTATTTTAATCAGGTATCAGCTCTTATTGCCATACACCCTAATACTGTATCAGGTGCGCTGTTGTACTTCCATCATGTTCTTCTTGGCTTTGATCGTGATGCAGAGGGGGGCAAGCTGGAGGGCAACTTCAGTTCTACTGTTGAGAGAGCCTGGTATATTGTTTCAAGTCAGCCTGAGAGTGCAGATACCCTTATAGGCTGTATGTGTGGGCTTTCGGATGAAATTCTGACGGCAGAACAGGCGCAGCTTCTGTCAGAGAGAATAAGACACATGGGTGAATACTCTCCGTTCGCTGCCTGGGAGAATGGAACGGTCTTAGCAATGGATGATGGTGAGGCTCTCGGAAAGCTTCTCACTATGACAACATCCGCTTCATTCTTCGGAGGTTCTTTCCCTCTTGTTATACCCAGTTCTTCAGACTTCTACACCCTGCCGGCAGAGGTTGTATTCAGGTCACACTGGAGTCCGGAAATATTCAGTGATGCGATGGATATTTATTTATTTCAGATAGTAATTGATAGACATCTTGATGATGTGTACGCGTTGTTGAACAGCGATCGTTTTGTTTCACGAATTGATCCTGATGTGGTACAGGGAATAATGTCGGTAAGATCAGCAGTTGGAGGCAGCAGAACAGCTATGAGAGACGGTATTTCGGCACCGTGGCTTGCAGGCAGTCTTCCAGCTCTGCTTTCAGACAGCCTTCATTCCCGCATGGCTTCGGATTCGCTGAATTCGTTGTGGTACGAAATGGAACTCGAGATGACTTTCCTTGTGGTAACCTCATACTGGTGGGATTACAACATTTTCGCATCGGAACAGAATCAGTATCTCCTTGATCGTATTTTTTACTGCAGAGATAAAATACAGGAATTGAAGCCGGAAGTATGGTCGGCAGTGGTTGCAGGAATCCTGCAGGAGGATACAGACAGAATTCATTTACAGATAAGGGATGCACACTTGTCCACGGTGGATTTGCTTACAGATGATCTGGTAAGCGGTGTGGCAAGAGTTCCCGCCAGCCCTTGATGTAATACCTGTTTTACAATAGATTAGCCGTACTTGTGCTTTGCAGGCATGGGCGCGTTGCGCCCATTTTTGCTAGATGCTGGTTGTATATTGTTGCATTCGGAGGTTTTTGCTTGACTCATGATGATGTGCTGGAACATGTTGAAAAAATAGTTGCAGAGTCCGGTCTTCTGCTGGTAGACACGAACTTTTTTCAATCGGGAAGAAGAAGGGTTCTTCGTGTGTTTGTAGACAGAGTGGGAAGAGTCGGCCTGGATGAGTGTGCCGGTGTATCCAGGGCGATAGCCAACGCAGTGGAAACCCTCGATCTGATACAGGGAGCCTACACCCTTGAGGTCAGTTCACCTGGAATTGGTAGGCAGTTGTCTACAGAGAACGACTGGAAGCGATGTGTTGGAAGAAAACTGGAAGTAAAAACACAGTCCGAAGAGTTCACGGAAATTCTTGCAGATTACACAGACGGGCTTTTAACATTTGAGGGCGGAAGAGTAACTGATCCCGGAAGTGTACTTTCGGCTCGGGAAGCAATTTAACAGGGGGTTCAATTGGCTGATTATGAGAGAATAGAAGCTCTCGCCGGCCTGGTGAGGGAAAAGGGAGTGAACCGGGAGATTCTTCTGCGGAGCCTTCATGCTGGTCTTGCCAAGGCTTCTATAAGAGAATACGGAGAAGAACAGGACATCAAGGTTACGTGGGAACAGGGCAGCGGAGATATCCGCATGGAAGCTTTGAAGACCGTGGTCGATAAAGTTGCCCGAAGAAAGACCCACGTAGAGATTGATCTCAAAAAGGCAAGAAAAATAGACAAGAACTGTGAAATCGGTGATCAGGTTGCAGTTCCCATCAGTATAGCAGATTTTGGAAGAGCGGCGGTCAATGAATTCAGAGCTGAATTCCTACTTCTGGTCAAGTCTGCAGAGAGGAATCAGGTCTGGAAAGAGTACGAGAGCAGAATTGGCTCAATTATTCCAAGATGCAGGGTTCAGCAGGTTTACAGAAACAGAATTCTTGTACAGGTTGCAGGCAGCATTGAAGCTGTTGTTCCGGCAGACGAAAGGGCCCGGGGTGAGAGGTATGACCAGGGCGATTCCATAACACCTGTTCTTATCAGAGTTGAGAAACCCGAGAGCCTGGAGCCCCAGCTGGTTCTTTCAAGGGCAACACCCGAGCTTGTAAGAAGGCTTTTTGAAAGAGAAGCACCCGAGATCGAGGAGGGCATTGTTAACATCAAGGTTATTGCCCGCGAACCTGGGGTAAGATCGAAGATTGCAGTTTCCAGCACCGATATGCGTATTGATGCCGTTGGTGCTTTTGTCGGAATGAAAGGCTCCCGAGTTCAATCTGTGATGAGGGAGTTGAACGGTGAACGTATTGATATTCTACCGTGGACCAGAGACCGTTTTGTACTTGCATCGCAGGCTCTTGCCCCGGCAACGGTTCTCAGTATTGATTCAGAACAGTCTTTTAATCGCGAAACAGGGGAGATGGAAGACATTCTGATCGCTGTGGTTCCCGATGACCAGCTTTCACTTGCCATTGGCAGAAACGGGCACAATGTGCGGCTTGCCGGGCAGCTGGTAGAGCGCAGAATAGACCTGAAGACACAGAGCCAGTGGGAAGAGGAAAATCGCTGGGAGAACATGCTCAGAGTTGATGTCAGTGAATTGCCAAGCGTGAATGATAAGCTTGCAGAAAGACTCAGCAGAGCCGGTTATGACTCGGCACAGATTATTCTTGAATCCACAAAGCAAGAGTTACAGGAAGTTCAGGGTGTCGGGCCTGTGAAGCTTGCACAGATACTGCAGGAAGCAGCTGACCTGGTGGAACAGAGAGTGCACCAGATTGAGATAGCCAAAGAAAATGAACAGAATAATTCATCTGAGTCTGAAAATGAACCAGAGGAAGCCACTGATTAACAAATGTGGAAGAAGGTGATTTCCTTGAAGGAAGAAAATAAAGCAGTGAAGAAAAGGGTTTACGAGCTGGCTCGCGAGCTTAACATATCCAGTGAGGCTCTTCTCAAGGTTCTTGGTGAACTGAAAATAGAGGCGAAGAGCCACATGAGTACCGTTCGCGTGGAGGATGCCGGCAGGGTTATACAGCAGTTTGAGAAACAGAAAGCCGAAGCCAAAACAAGGGCAACGAAGAAACGCAAACGGAGAAGGCGCAAGAAAAAAACAGTTGTCTCTGCAGAGACTGTGAAGAACGTGAAGAAGATTCTGGCTAAAATGGATTCAGGCGGGGCAAAGAACCGCAAGAGTAAAAAAGTCAGATACCGTAAGGAAAAACAGGAGAGACACGAGGAACAGCGTACCTTCGACGAGGGTGAAGAGAAGATTCTGAAGGTTACCGAGTTTACAAGCCCGGCAGAGTTGTCTCAGCAGATGGGGCAGCCGGTTAACGCGATAATAGCGGCCTGCATGAAACTCGGTGTTATGGCTACAGCCAATCAGCGGCTGGACGTGGATACCATATCTCTGGTTGCGGAAGAACTTGGTTTCACCATTCGGGAAGTCAGTGAGTACGGTGCCGAAGCTCTTGAGGAAGCAAGGGTTTCCGATGCCGATGCCGCCCGTGAGGAACGGCCTCCGGTTGTTACCATCATGGGGCATGTTGATCACGGTAAAACAGCACTTCTCGATCGTATCCGTTCAACAAACGTAATCGCCACCGAGTCAGGTGGAATTACCCAGCACATAGGTGCTTACGTTGCAACAGTAGGTGACGACAATCAGGTAACATTTATAGATACTCCAGGTCACGCTGCCTTCACTGCAATGCGTGCCAGAGGTGCTATGGTAACAGATATTGTTGTTCTTGTTGTTGCTGCAGACAGCAGGGTAATGCCGCAGACAAAAGAATCAATTGAACATGCAAGGGCTGCAGGAATCCCAATTATTGTTGCCATAACTAAGATGGATCTTGCAACAGCCAACCCCGACTTCATAAAGCAGGATCTCGCCAAGAACAATGTTCTTGTTGAAGAGTGGAGCGGAAATGTTCAGTGTGCCGAAGTTTCTGCCATCACAGGTGTGGGGGTGGATGAACTTCTGGAGATGATTCTGATCCAGGCCGAGATGCTTGAACTGTCAGCTGTTCCCGACAGGCTGGCCAAAGGAACGGTTCTTGAGGGAAGGGTTGATGCAAGAAGGGGTTCCATAGTGAATATTCTTGTTCAAGACGGTACTCTTCACGAGGGTGACTCTTTCGTTGCCGGTCAGTTTTCCGGAAGAGCCAGGGCGCTGTTTGACGAAAACGATGTTCAGATTCTTGAAGTTCCCCCTGGTTATCCAGTTCAGCTTCTGGGTTCTCCAGGAGTTCCATCTGCAGGAGATTCCTTTATAGGAGTAGAGAACGAGCAGGAAGCAAGAAAAGTTGCACTCCGCAGGCAGATGGTTGCAAGGGAAAAACTTCTTCACGCCAGACACAGGGTTTCTCTGGAAGATTTCTGGGCTACAACTTCCAGTGAAGAGAGGGTTCTCAACATAATCATCAAGTCGGATGTTTCAGGTTCTGCCGAGGCCATCGTAGATACACTATCAAAGCTTCAGAACGATGAAGTGGGTGTAGATGTAATACTTAGCGGCGCCGGTGGCATCACAGAAAGAGATGTTGATCTGGCTGCTGCTTCCAACGCAGTTATCCTTGGTTTCAAAGTAAGACCTGACCTGCGTGCCCGTGAAAGAGCTGCTGAAGAGGGTGTGGAAATAAGCACATACAATGTGATCTACCATCTTGAAGATACGGTACGGAAAGCTCTTAGCGGTCTTCTTAAGCCTGAAGAGAAAGAGGAATTCCTCGGTTCGGTTGAGGTTCGTGACACTTTCAAGGTTCCGAAAATCGGTGTTATTGCAGGCTGCTACATTGTGGCGGGAAAAATCAAGCGCAACGCAAAGGCCCGTCTTGTGCGAAATGGTGTTGTTATGTGGGAAGGGGAGATTTCGTCTCTTAAGCACCACAAGGATGACAAACGTGAAATGACTGCAGGGTTCGAGTGCGGTATTGGCCTATACAAGTACGATGATATCAAAGTGGGAGACACCATAGAGAGCTATGAAATCATCAAGATTGCAAGAGAGTTGCAGTGAATCCAAGAAGAACACAGCAGATTGCCAACAGAATACAGATGCTCGTTTCCGAGATACTCCAGCGGGATATTTCTGATCCCAGGCTGAACAGCCTTGTTATCAACAGGGTTGAGCTGGCCCGCGACGGCTCTTTCGCACGGGTGTATGTTTCCTCCTATCAAACTGAAATAGATGCAGATGATGTTCAGAAGGTGCTGAAAAAGGCTTCCGGTTTTATAAGAAAGAACCTTGCCGGAAAACTTGATATGAGAATCGTACCAACGCTGAAGTTTCAGTGGGACAACTCTGTTAAAGAGGGCGAAGAGATTCTTTCCGCCCTCCGCAAACTGAATGCAGAGGAAAGCTGACAAGTGTGGAAGCACAGTTCGGCGTCAGGCGGAGTATACCTGCTGGATAAAGCTGCGGGAATTACGTCAAGAAAGGCAGCCAGAGCTGTTGCAGAGGCCAACGGTTTCAGGAAGTATGGGCACTGTGGAACCCTTGATCCAGACGCAACAGGGTTGCTTGTTGTGATTCTGGGTAGGGCCACAAGGCTGGCATCCTACATTTCAGGCAGCACGAAGCGCTACTCTTTTGATCTGGTCACAGGTGTTTCTACAGATACGCTTGATATGTCAGGCAGGGTGCTTGAAGAGGTCGATTCTTCACACCTGTCAAGTTCCGATGTTGTCAAAGCACTGGCAGATTTCACAGGTACATTTCTCCAGAGGGTTCCGATTTTCAGCGCTGTAAGGGTTGGCGGAAGCCGTGGATACAAACTGGCCAGACAGGGCGAAGCTCCCGATATGCCCGAAAGAACAGTTACTGCTGGTAACTGGGAGCACGGTATGCTGGAAGCCGGCAGAATTACACTTGAAGTTACAGTATCACAGGGTACCTATGTAAGAGCCCTGGCACGGGATATTGGAAGTGCTCTGGGGATCTGTGCTGTTGCAGACAACATAAGAAGAACGGTGGCAGGGTTGTTCAGTGTCGCAGAAGCGTCAACAAGCACCGACAGCGAGCAGTCTCTGCTTTCAATGGCTGAGGCGATGAGGGGGTATCCCGGTAAAGTTGTATCTGATTATGTAGCACAGGGTATAGCCCACGGAAATCCTTTTCCATGGAAAGTTGAAGGCACTGCCACTGCTTTGAACAGCAGGGGAGAGCTGCTTGCTGTTGGTGTGGGGGATGGGGCGGTATTCCAGCCAAGAGTTGTTCTGACGAATGAGGTATCGCGATGAGTCATGCTGCTTTGGGAGCGTTTGACGGTCTTCATCGAGGGCATATGAAGGTAATAGAATCCGCAGGGCCTGCCTGCGGAGTTATCTTTTTCGAGCCGGTTCCCAGACAGATGTTTGGCGGTCTCTCATGGAAAAAACGGCTTACTACGCCTGCAGAGCGTTATGAATTGTTGCGGGACAATGGAATATCTAGTATTATTACGCTTCCGTTTGACAGGGTTACTGCAGCCACAACGCCGCAGAATTTCTGTAGATTGCTGGCCGGGATGGGCCTGTTCGACGGGTTTACAGTTGGGTACGACTTCAGGTTTGGCAGTGGAGCTTCAGGCAACACTGAAACCTTGAAGAAAAATCTGCAGCAGATGGGGCTTGCCGTTACGGTGGTGGAACCTGAAGATGTAGATGGCGTACCGGTAAAAAGCGGGAAGATCAGGGAGCTTCTGCTCAGCGGTGAGTTGAGTGGTGCTTCCGGGCTTCTGGGCCGTGCCTACGGGGCAACCGGTGTTGTTTCCAGAGGCAGGGGTTATGGCAGAACTCTGGGGTTTCCAACTCTGAATATCAGAGTCCCGGTATCCAAGCTGCTGCCCCTGACTGGAAGCTACGCGACCTTCGCCAGAGTTGGTTGCAGGAGGTACGAGTCTGTAGCGTTTGTGGTTCCGGAAAGGAACCTCGTGGAGGTGCATGTACCCGATTTCAAAGGAGACATGTACGGAGCTCAGGTGTCTGTGGAGTTTATAGCTTTCATAAGAACACCCGAGAGGGTTGACTCGGAAGTAATGTTGAAAAAACTGATAAAGAACGATCTCGAAAGGTCAATGGAGGTACTGAGAGAATGGTAAGCAGTGAGCGTAAAAAGGAACTTGCAGTTCAGTTCGGTGGCAGCGAGGCAAACACAGGCAGAACAGAAGTGCAGATCGCAATACACACCGAGAGAATCAAGCAGCTTACAGAGCATGCAAAGGCCAACCCGAAAGACAACAACTTCCGCCGGGGGCTGCTGATGCTTGTGGGTAAGAGACGCCGCCTGCTGAACTACCTTATAGCAACAGATGTCGACAGATACAGAACAATTATTAAAGAGCTTGGCTTGAGAAGATAATCGGTCTTCACTGGTAACCGGCTCTATTCGTAAAGTCTGCAGGCAAACGGTTTGCAGTCTTAAGTAAGTTAGATGTAAGGAAAGTATGAAAACAATCGTTGAAGAGATGATAGCAGGAAGAAAACTGACAATCGAAACAGGTCGTATGGCCAAGCAGGCCCACGGTTCTGTTTACATTCAGTATGGCGACTCTGCTGTGCTTGTTGCAGCATGCAGTGAGCCGGCAAGCCGTGATCTTGGCTTTTTCCCTCTCACAATAGAATACCGTGAAAGAACATATGCCGCCGGTAAGATTCCCGGTGGATTTTTCAAAAGAGAAGGCCGGCCAAGCGAGAAGGAAGTTCTAACTGCCCGTCTCATCGACAGACCTCTCAGACCTCTTTTCCCCGAGGGTTTCAAGGATGAAACACAGGTATACTGTCTTGTTCTCAGCTCCGATGGCGAGAACGATCCCGCCCTTCTGGGATTGATAGGCGGTTCTGCTGCTCTTATGATCTCTAATATTCCGTGGGACGGCCCTGTAAGTGCGGTAAGAGTGGGAAGAGTAGACGGAGAAATAGTAGTTAACCCCACAGAGGAACAGCTAACAGAAAGCGATCTAGAGCTTGTGGTTGCCGTTAAGGGCAGTGATGTTGTTATGCTGGAGGGTCACTGCGATGAGTTGTCTGAAGATGTTATCGCGGAAGCCATTTCGATTGCAGCAGCAGAGGCTTCCAAAATCAACGATCTTCAGTTGAAGCTTCAGAAGCTTGTAGGCGAAGAGAAAAAGGAAGTTGTTGTTCCAGAGCTTCCCCAGGGGCTGTACGAGGTTGTCCTCGGTATTCTTACAGAAGAGATGGGTGCGGTTTACGGCAGAGGCAACAAAGACAACATGGCTGCTGCCCTTAAGAACACAAAGGAACAGGCAGCGGTTGTTGTTTCTGAAAAATTCGATGTTGAACCTGATGACGCAGAGTGGCTTGGATACATCAAAAAAGCAGTTCACAAAGCCGAGAAAGAGTATGTTCGTTCAAGGCTTCTTACAGACGGTATCCGTTACGATGGTCGCGAGCGAACAGAAGTTCGTAACATCTCATGCGAAGTAGGCGTTCTTCCCAGAACACACGGTTCAGCTATTTTCACCAGAGGAGAAACTCAGGCTCTGGTAACAACCACCCTTGGCGGAGACAGAGACGAGCAGCGTATAGATGCTCTTCTTGGCGAATACAAGAAGAACTTTATGCTTCACTACAACTTCCCCAGCTTCAGCGTGGGTGAGGTTCGGCCTGTTAGAGGTCCCGGTCGTCGCGAAATAGGTCATGGGCATCTGGCGGAAACAGCAGTTCAAAGTGTTATTCCGGAAGACTTCCCCTACACGGTTCGCGTTGTTTCTGATATACTTGAATCAAATGGATCGTCATCTCAGGCAACTATTTGTGGCGCGTCACTGTGCCTTATGGATGCCGGTGTTCCAATCAAATCGAATGTTGCCGGTATTGCTCTTGGTCTTATCACCGATGGAGAGAGGGCGATAGTTCTCTCAGACATTGCCGGAGTGGAAGATCACCTCGGTGATATGGATCTTAAAATTGCAGGAACAGCCACTGGTGTTAATGCAATTCAGATGGATCTCAAAGTTGAAGGTGTTTCACAGGAGCTTCTTGTAGGCGCATTCAATCAGGCCAGAGAGAACAGGCTTACCATACTGGAAACCATGAATGCCTGCATCGATAAGCCCCGCACTGAACTAAGCAAATACGCTCCACGGATTATTACCGTTCAAATTGACAAGGAAAAAATAGGCAAACTCATAGGCCCCGGTGGTAAGAATATCAGATTTGTTACTGAAGAATCCGGTGCCGAGATCAATATAGATGACTCCGGAATGGTAACTATTCTTACAAATGACGGCGAAAAGGCCGATCACGCTCTTAAGCTTATAGATCAGTTTGTTGGAACAGCGAAGATCGGCAAGGTTTACGAAGGCACTGTTGTAAGCATACAGACATTCGGAGCTTTTGTAGAGATAATGCCAGGAACAGACGGGCTTGTTCACATCAGTAACATCAGCAAGGAACGGGTGAAAGACGTTTCCGATGTTCTGAAGCGTGGGCAGAAGGTAAGAGTTAAGGTTAACAAGATAAGAGAAGACGGTAAGATCGACCTCAACATGAAGGATGTCGATCAAACCGGAGAACTGGAAGAATAAGCGTAAGCAGGGGCGGTCCAATGGCCGCCCCTTTCAGAATTCGGAAAATCTATGGCAAAAGTTCAAGTATATCGTGTGCCCGGGTTCGATGATATTCCTGTTCCGCGCCCTGCTACTGCGCACTCAGCAGGCGTTGATCTTCGTGCTGCTGTTGAAACTGAAGTTTCAGTTGTTCCTGGTGGAGCAGTTCTGATTCCCACTGGAATCAGGGTTGCAATACCAGGGGGTTACGAGTGGCAGATAAGGCCCAGAAGCGGTCTTGCGCTTAAGCACGGTATTACGGTTTTAAACTCACCCGGCACAATTGACTCTGACTACAGAGGTCCAGTGGGTGTTATTCTTATAAATCACGGAACAAAGTCTTTTACTGTGCGCAGAGGAGACAGAATAGCCCAGGCGGTTCTGGCCCGCGTAGAGTCTGTGGAAATGGAAGTTGTTGCAGAACTGTCTGAAACGGAAAGAGGGGAGGGAGGATTTGGTCACACAGGCGTATAAAACTGCTGGTGTTACTATTCTGCTTACACTGCTTTCATGCGCTTACAGTTTTCGAGGCTCTCTTCCTGATGGCCTAAATTCTGTTCAGGTTGAGCAGTTCAGAAGCACTGTTACAGAATACGGGCTCGAGCAGGATATCACGGCATTTGTCACCGAATCCATAGTTCGTGACGGAAGGCTTTCCATCGACAACGACAATCCTGATATGCATATCACTGGGTCTGTGTCGTATTTTTCACGCACTGCTGTAACCTACACTTCAGGTGAGGAAGTACAGCAGTACAAACTTGAAATACGGGTTGTGGTCTCTATGGGTAATACCGCAAGTAATGAGTACATTATAAGGAACGAGACAGTGTCGGAATGGCTGCTGTACGATCCGTCGGCGGAAAGCCTCGGTTCGGCCAGAGACAGGCTGGTTGCTCAGGTTTCCGATGCAGTGGTACGCAGGTGTCTTTCAGGCTGGTAGTAACCGGCAGAAACGAACGGAACAGATGGTTTTTTTCAAGGAAGAGGGTATGAATTGATGAAAAGAGGAAAGCTGGGCTGTCTTCTCTGGGTAACTCTGGGCGTGTTCGTAGTTCTCTGGGGCTGGAAGCTTGTAGACTTCTATGTAATTCAACCTGCTACGGTTAAAAAAGGTATGAATGAAACCAGTGATCAGGTAAGCAGGATGCAGAATACAGCCGCTAAACAGGTTGAATACCTGTCTGTGTGGGCCGAATGGGAGAGAACCTGTGATATTCCGTTCGCATCTGCGGTGTTCAGGGGTGATTCGTTTGTTGTTGACTGGACGGACACCCTGCATGTGCCTGTGTTTCCCTCAATTGTTAACCATTTCAGGCTGAAGAAGCTGGTTCGGTGATGAGTTTGTCCGACGACTGGCGTCAGAGGCACGGCCAGAAAAAGTCAGACAGCAGGCTGTTGTTTTACATCCTTCTTCTGCTGGCGATTTTGTTTTTTATATCCAGATCGGGAGACTTCTCAAAGCAGTTTTTAAGAACTTTTATGGGCTCACCCGACTCTGTCTCTGTGGAGACAGATGAGTAGAAATATCTTCGATGCCCACTGCGATACACTTCTCCGTGGGGAAACAGGGAAGAAATTCATAAGTGGAGGCGGTTCCATTCATGTAGACCTTCCCTCTCTTCTAAAATCAGGGGTAACCGATCAAGTTATGGCTGTGTGTATAAAACCCTACGCAGGCAGGGAAAGGGAAATGTGGAACATGGGTCTTGCCAACTACGAGCATTTAAGGCATACAGGTAAGCCCAGGCTGCACTTTGCTCTTGAGGGCTGTATCGCTCTTTCGCAGGGGTGGGAGCTGCCGTATCATCCTCTTGTGGCAAGCCTTACCTGGAACGGAGACAATCCCTACGCCGGCGGAATCGGTTCAGTGATGGATCTTACAGACAAGGGAAGAAAACTGGTGAGACAGTTCGTCCGGGAAAACACTGCCCTGGATGTTTCCCACCTGAATGACAGATCCAGGAAAAGCCTTCTTCAAATGGGTTATCCTGTGTGTGCAACCCACTGCAATGCCCGTTCGCTGTGCAGCGGACACAACAGGAATCTTCCCGACGAAGATATTGTTGAGATTGCCGGAATGGGCGGCGTGGTTGGTATTACGTTTGTACCAGATTTTCTTGAGGATAACGGGGCAGATGCAAACATTGAATCAGTTGTAAATCACATGGAATACGTGGCAGAGCTCACATCAGCAGACAGTGTGGGTTTTGGCAGCGATTTTGACGGGGTTGGAAAACTGCCAGGCGGTATAACCGGTGCAAAAAGCTGGCACAAAGTACTGTATGAGCTGGAGAACAGGGGTTGGTCCAGCGAAGATATTAACAAGGTAGCTGGCGGAAACTGGCGCAGATTTTTTATACTAAACAAGGAGCTTGAAGGTTGAGATTATCTATAGCAGCAGTTACTGTTGTCTGTGTCGTGGCAATGGCCCAGACCCCTCTGGAGTTCGGTATAGTACGCGATCTGGTGGGAGGAACTCCCCATGTGAGCGTTTTCAGTATAAAAACAAGAGACATGGATGGGGAAACCACACTTCAGATAGCGGCAAGGGCTGCAATTCAGTTCGACTGTACGCGCCACTCCATGCTTACAGATACCATGACTGGAACAGAGGTTTTAATGGAAGGTCAGATCAGTTACTCTGCTTCCATAGCAAAAAACACCGTAGAGCATTTTTTTACCGTTATAAAAGACAACATGAACAGTTTTGGCAGTGGTGGAATCACCCGGTTTCAGGTTGATCTGATCACAGCAGATGAAATGAGCTGGCTATCTGTTACCATACCGGTCGCAAGGGTGGACAGCCTTCTCGATGGAAGTCTTTCGCATCTTGATTTCTGGTCGGCGATCGAGGTGAATGAGATTGAGATAGGAACAGGTGGTACGCCTGTGGCAAATGAAAGCCCGCTTCCCGAGCTCCACAGGGTTCCAGAGCTGCCTGTGGCAGTGGTCGAAGTGGTTCAGGAAAGCAACCATCCATGGAAGTCGCTGATTCTTCCGGGGTGGGGGCAGTTGTCTTCAGGTACCGGGTCTGGTCTGGTTAACATACTTGCAGAAATTGGCGGAGCCGCCCTATTATTTACCGATGAATACAGTGAGGTGGGAATAGGCATTCTTGCCGTAAACCATCTGATAAGTTTCTCCGATCTCCTGTGAATGGAGGATATGCATGAGAAGTTTTGAGGGCTTTCTGATAATCGCAGGTACTGTTCTGTGGTGCCTTGCTTTTTTCTACGGTCCGGAAAGTGGAGCCTGGGCTCTTGGCAAATGGGGAATATTCCTTATTGCACTGGCCGGTCTGCTGAGGGTAACAGAGTTTCTTATTCCAAACAGGAAACCCCAGCCAAAGAGGCCGAAGGGGCCTGCGAGGAAGTGCCCTGTGTGCGGAAAACCTGCCATAGCCGGTTCAAGGTACTGCAGTTACCATACCAGGTATGGTCCGGAGGATGGGCGACGCTGAACAGTCGGAATGTTCTGGTCACCGCCCTTTTTCTGTCGCTTGCAGTTGCAGCCGGATACCGGTTTGTCAACAGGCCGCACGTTGAAGAGGTCAGTCGTACATTCACAGTTCTGGGTACCTTTGCCACTGTAGTCGTCACCACAGACCGGCACGAGGCTCATTCTCTGATTCAAACGGCGGATTCGCTTCTTTGTTATCTTGATGTTCAGCTGGGAAGGTTCAGTGGTACAGGCCAGCTTCACAGTTTGAACGCAGGTCTCAGTATTTCCACTGATGAAGAGCTTGCGGGGCTTGTACTGAAATCAGATACAATAGTAATGGCTACGAATGGTTGTTTTGATCCGTCGCTTGGGGCAGTTGTTCAGATATGGGGTTTTCCGGTGGCAACCAGTGTTCCCGATTCGAACGATATCATTCAGGCTCTGCACAGAACAGGCTGGGAAGACCGAGTTCACTTCACTGCTGGTTCCATTGCCATCGACAGCGGAACGGTTATGGATTTCGGGGCTATTGCAAAGGGCTACGCCGTTGATCGCACATACGAGCTTTTAATGCAGCTTGGTGCTTCAGAGTGCCTTGTTGAAGTAGGTGGCGAGGTAAGGTGCGGCAGCACAACCGGAAGAGTCTGGAATATCGGAATCCGCCATCCCAGGGAAAGCAGCCTTCTTGGAATTGTCGGTATAACATCCGGTGCAGTTGCCACAAGTGGTGACTACGAGTGCTGTTTTCTTGAAGACGGAATCAGATACAGCCATCTTCTCGACAGGGAAACCGGATACCCATCCGGAAGTGCGGCAAGTGCTACAGTCATTGCTGGTAACTGTGCAACAGCAGATGCAATGGCTACAGCTGCTGCTGTAGGTGGCCCAGATAAGGCATCTGAATTTCCCGACTCTCTGTACACGGCAATGGTGGTTGTTACCGCTGACGGGAACGGTCGGTGCGAAACATATGAATTCGGAGATGTCCCATGGAACAACTAGCAGAAAAAGCAGAACAGTGTTTGATATGTCCTCACCGGTGTGTATTTACAGAACAGCATCCTCTGGGCAGATGCCGGGTTCGCGGCTTTGGCAACCCCGGTTACGGAATGTGTACTGGCCTTGCGGTGGATCCCATTGAAAAAAAGCCTCTGTTCAGTTTCCACAGGGGGGCAACTGTTCTTTCAACCGGGCCCAACGGCTGCAACCTCACATGTCTTAACTGTCAGAACTGGCACATCAGTCAGCAGAAATCCACTGTTGTTCGGTATTACAGCCCGCATGATCTTGCAGCTCTGGCAATGAAGAAGAGTGATGGACTGGCATTCACCTACACAGAGCCAACTGTCTGGTACGAGTACATAATGGACACAGCTCCCCTTGTAAGAAAGATGGGGGGGGTTGTGGTCATGGTTTCCAACGGCTATGTGAATGAACAGCCTCTAAGGGATCTTGTCTCTGTTACAGATGCGTGGAACATTGACTTGAAGGCCTGGAGCAACGAGTTTTACAGAAGCATATGCGGCGGCGACCTGAACACAGTACTTAACTCCATACAGATTGTAGCTGAAAGCAGCTGCCACCTTGAGCTTACATGGCTGCTTATTCCCGGCATGAACGACGATCCCGATATGATAAATGAAGCGGCGAAGTGGATAAAGAAAACAACAGGCGAAAATACAACGCTGCACGTTTCCCGGTACTTTCCCATGTACAGAATGACCATTCCCGCAACGCCTGTTGCTGCTGTTTACGAAGCTGTAAACCTGTTTAAGGCGCACCTGAAAAATGTCTATTCGGGCAATGTTTAAACCCCTGGACTGGGTTCTGGTTGCAGTAATCGCAGCCATAGCCCTTGTGTGGAGCCAGACAGGAAGAAACAGCAATGCAGCTCCCATAAGTGTTGTTGTTGTAACGCCGCAGGGAACAGACACACTGAGCCTGTTTACCGACACGGTGATAGTTCTGGAACATCTCACCATTGAGGTATCAGACGGCAGCGCTGCCATTACCAGATCAGATTGCCCTTCACAGCAGTGCGTTAAAACAGGTTGTATAGATCAAACAGGGCAGATGTCCGCCTGTGTTCCCAACGGTGTCTGGATAGAAATTATCGGAGCGGAAAGAGTGACAGACGCAATCAGCTACTGATCACAACGCTCTGGGTAACGCTGTGAAGTTTTTCCTGTTACACGTGCGTAATCTCCTGCAGTGCTTTCTTTGCAGTTTCGATTGCACAAAAGCTGTTATGAACCACAAACCCTTTGCCTCGTCCGGGTAACCGGTAATATTCAGCTGTTCGCACAGCGTATTTCAGAAAGGAAGAGATGTCACAGGTTAAGAACAGTGAAGAGCTCAGAACCCGTCTGCTGCAGGATTCCGGAGAAGACATTCTTGCTTTTGGGTGGGGTGCACTTGGTATGAAAAGTGTGCTTGTAGGGATGACAACATTTGCTCTGTTTCTTGAGTATATCTCTTTTTCGGGCAGCATGAAAGAAACCAGACGCATTGCGTTTGATGAACTGAAATTTGTTTATGCAAAGGCAGGTGATGCCTCAACACCAGGGTTTATGAAATGGAATTACCAGTCAAGAATTACTGAGGCCACAACCGGAACGCTGTTGTACAAAGAGAATCTGGGGAAACTAACGCACATCCTGTTCAGGAAGATACCCAACCATGAAACCAACGACAAAGCCCCATTCAGAATAACGGAAAAACTGTCAGCTATCAAACCGGAGCTCGTTTACATGCCGGACCTCAAATCAATGAGAGACAGGCAAACAGAAGGCGGATGCTTGAGGAGGTTTGCAGCAATATCACTTGTCATAACAGTTGTTTTCATGTATGCAGCAGGTGACGACTGGGGTAAATCAGCCACTATAGGCATTGCAACGGGAGTTATTCTCGGTGCCGTATTTGCACCTCTTATCCCAGTATTTAAAAGAATGATTACCGGTCAGGGATGACAGGGCTGCAGCAGAGCAACCGGCGTGTATTATTTTTAAGGCAGTTATCAATTCCAGGAGGTTGTAAGTGAAACCGGTAATCTTTGCATTTGTCGCCGTTGTTTTAAGTACCGCAGCTGTAGCTGGTGATTCCCTTCCCACTGTAGTAGTAGTTACCACCGGTGGAACAATAGCCGAGAAGTACGATCCGGCAACGGGAGGTGCTGTTCCGGCAGTGTCCGGCAGCGATCTGCTTGCCGCTGTTCCAGGGCTTGACAAGGTAGCGGATATTCAGGTTGTGGAGTTCTGCAACATAGACAGTTCCCACATGACACCTGATATCTGGCGTAACCTCAGTGCAAGAGTTCAGAGCATACTTGAACGTGCTGATGTCAGAGGTGTTGTTGTTACACACGGCACAGATACAATGGCCGAAGGGGCATTCTTCCTTGAGACGACACTTCAGAGTGAAAAGCCAGTGGTTTTCGTAGGAGCCATGCGAGACGGGTCGGATCTCAGCCCCGACGGGCCTGCCAATTTGTACAACGCCGTTCTTCAGGTGTGTTCGCCCCGGGCTGAGGGGCTGGGTGTAACGCTGACAATGAACCAGTACATCAACTCCGCAAGACATGTTATCAAAGACAACACAACAAATGTTCAAACATTTGATTCCGGAAACCACGGCTATCTGGGCTACATAACAGGTGATCAGGTTCTGATCTACAACGCACTTCTGGGGCACACCCGTCTTCCGCTTCCGGATTCACTTCCCGAGGTTTCCCTGTTCTACACATTCTCCGGAGATGACGGCAGGTACATACGCTGTGCAGTTGACCAGGGCGTGTCCGGTATTGTGGTGGCCGGTGTGGGAGCAGGAAATGTCAACGCAGATGTTTACCATGAAATTGAATACTCACTCTCAAAAAACATTCCAGTTGTGTTTGCAAGCCGTGTACGCCACGGCGAGCCGCAGGCAATCTACGGCGA
>CAZRXU010000023.1:0-27054 GCA_964604135.1 uncultured bacterium
ACTGCCTGTTAAACCGGTGAGCTCAATCAGTATACCTGCTCTGCACCGTTCGGTGAGTTCACCGAAAGCCTGCAGATCACCGGCAATTGCTGCTTTAACAAGTTCTTTGTCTGTTTTCATTGTACTCCCTGTGTTTACACCCCAATAACACCGGGATTGCACAGAGGTTCGGTTTGGTCTGATACGTTAAGCGGGTACAGGGCAGGTTTCAGGCTTCGGCGAACAGTGTTTTTTCCCTTACATAAACCACCTGGCCCGGGCCGCCGCCTTTCATGCGCCTGACGTATTTTACCAGAGTCCAGTCTACTGGAACCATACCGTTCGTACTGCTGTGCTTTGCCGCGATGCGCGCTGCCTGATCAAGTATTGAAGCAGGGGGGTTGTCGGTTTTGCCGTCCCGTTTTAGAATGACATGAGCACCGGTGACGCCCCTTGCATGAAGCCAGATATCAGTTTTTGCAGCCAGTTTGAATGTGAGGTGATCGTTCTGCTTCGCATTTCTTCCCACCAGGCATCTCCAGCCGCCTTCAAGAATGTACTCCAGAGGTGCGCCTGTAACTTTTTTTTCTGTTTTTCCCAGTTCTTTCAGATACTGTGTTACTTCACCGTCTGTGATCGTGTCCAGCCTTTGAAGAATGTCTGAAAGGTAGTTCATGCGCTTCATTCCAGCCTGCATCCGCTGCTCAAGGCGGTTCTTTTCCAGATGAACTTTACCTGCTTTTCTGAAGTACCTGTTTGCGTTCTCGGCAGGGTTCAGTGACTGTTTCAGCTTTATTGATATCTGTGTGCCTTCCCAGTCTGTGAGCAATGCTTCCTTCATGCCTTTTCTCAGGTCTTTTTTGAAGGTCAGTACAAGGTTGCCCCAGCTTCGAAGTTCATCGGGGCTGGCCAGGCGGCCGAGGGATTTCTGCGAGCTTTTTATCCGTTTGTTCTCTGAAGAAATGCGTTTTTTCAGTATGGTTCCCAACTGAATTCTGGATGGACGGTATTCGCCGGCTTTTTTACCCTCCATCTCTTTTGCAGGAGGTGCGAGGGGATTTTGGATTGCAGTGCCCTCTCCAATGCTCACTGGAATTTTCCCGAATTCTGTTTGCCAGGGTGTGAAATCTTTGTTAATGAGCTTGTGTGCAAGTTCTTTTACGGTCTCTGCCGGGTTGCCGTGGGCGGCAATGATTGCTCTGGCAGATGCAGGGCCCACGCCCTCCAGATTCTGATACAGAAGCTTTGGTGTTACGTCTGTTTGCAGCAGTTGCTGCACTTTGTCTGTGCTCCATTCCTTCAGTGGAAATCCTGAAGATGGTGGTGCTTTGTAAACAATGCCCGGCGATATGGTTCTGAACCGGTTAACTCCCGATAGCACTTTTCTTAGGGTGGCAAGTATTCTGCTGTCTTTTGTTTTTACCAGTATTATGTTGGCGTTTCGTCCCGTTGCTTCAAAAACAAGCCTTATGCCGCCTGCATCGTATGGGCTTCTTCCTGCGAAGTAGATCTCCAGCACTCTGTCTGTTCCCTGCTGAGCTATTTTTTCTACAGGCGCTCCCTGCAGATGGTGTTCCCAGGAAGGTGAATCCGGTGGAACCGTTGAAGCTGTGCTGGTCCACCACAGACCTGCCGAACCGGGTTTTGCATGGAGGTGAAGCCACCCTGTGCCGAATTTAAGTGAAAGTGTAGATGAGGATGTCATTCCAACACCCCTGCACGCCTGGCCATGGAGTTTGTTTTCAACAAGCGGTGCAAGGGAACTGAGGTATATGCCTTCCATTGTTTCCAATCTGTGTGGTTGTGCAATAAATTCTCACGCTTAGTATCACAATTTTCGGAGTGCCGGGTCAAGCCAGTGTGGTTTTGCTGCGTTCTTACCGTATTTAGTGGACAATCGACCCGGCAGTATAGATAATTAGATACATGCAGATTTATTTTTATTGGGGGGATTGCTTTTATGGAATCTATGACCGGTTTTGGAAATAGCTCTCAGGTTGTTGGGGTGTACCGAATTACAGTTCTAGCTAAGTCGGTGAACAACAAAGGGCTTGGTTTGCATTTCAGGTTGCCACGGGAGGCAGCCCATCTGGAGGAAGCTCTTTACCGCCGTGGAAAAGAACTGTTCTTAAGAGGCAGGATAGATGTTGCCGTTTCCGTGGAGTCTGACACCGGAGGTTCACTGCCGGAACCGGATCTGACCCTTGCCAGAGCATACCTGGACGGGGCCGATAAACTTGTTAAAGAATTCTTTCTTACATCCAGCCCTGACGCTTTCAGGCTGGTTACACTGCCTGGTATGATGCGTGTTCCTGATCCGTCCGGAGAGGAAGGATTTGACCAGGGTCTTGTTTCCACAGTTGAAGAGGCTTTTCAGCAACTGCTTGTTTCCCGCCGCAGTGAGGGGGAAGGCCTGGCAGAGATGTTCAGAGAGAGCCTTGACCGCATCAGTGTTCTTTCCGGCCCTGTGGCTGAAGCGCACTCTGAGAGGGTTGAATACCTTTTCAGCGAGAGAAAGAGAAGAGTTACAGAGCTTATGGGAGAGGCTGCTGTTGATGAGAACAGGCTTGTTCAGGAGCTGGCGCTTGTGTCGGACAGAATCGATATTGCCGAAGAAACCCAGAGGCTTCTGGCTCATATTCAGTCGGGTCTTTCCGTTCTTGCAGACAACGGGTGCGGCAGAAAACTTGGTTTTATACTACAGGAAATGCACAGAGAGCTGAACACAATGGGAGCAAAAGTAGACAGTGTTGATGCAGCCCACAGTGTTATAGAGATGAAGGACATCCTTGGTGGCCTCCGGGAACAGGTTGCAAATGTTCAGTAGTGGTATTCTTGTTGTTCTTGCAGGCCCGTCCGGTGCTGGAAAAACCACCCTGGCTCATTTCCTTGTAAACAAATTTCAAAACACGGAATTTTCTGTTTCAACCACTACAAGATTACCCAGAGGTTCCGAGATTGACGGAGAAGACTATTTTTTTGTGGGCGATGAAGAGTTTACAGAAAGAGTAAATAACTCTTTTTTCCTCGAGTGGGCGGAGGTTCACGGAAACAGGTACGGTACAGAGAGTTCGTGGGTCAGAAAACAGATGGCTGCAGGCAGGAATGTTGTTTTAGATATAGATGTGCAGGGGGCAGTGCAGGTTAAACAGGCCATGCCTTCGGCTGTTCTGGTGTTTGTGCTTCCCGCTGGCAGGGCTGTTCTTCGCCGCCGGCTTGAGCACAGGAATACCGATTCGGGAAAAACCGTAGAGAAGCGCATGGAGGCAGCGGCAGGCGAGGTGTCGTTCATGGGTGTTTTTGACTATTTCATCTGCAACGATGTTCTTGAGAAATCACAGTCTGAAGTTGAAAGTATCTTTACGGCAGAGAAGCTAAAACTTCAGAACATAGGATGGCCTGAGCAGGCTTTAGACTACCACCCAGGTTACATGAGGGGGCTGAGTTTCTGGCAGGGTAAGCGTGTGGTTGTTTCTTCCGGCCCCACAAGAGAGATGATCGATGATGTGCGGTTTGTTTCCAACCGTTCAAGCGGTCTTATGGGCGTGTCACTTGCAGAGGCCTTCCTTGCTGCTGGGGCAGAGGTTGTTCTGATAAGCGGGCCGGCCTTTCACATGGAACCGCCAGGCTCTGTTCGGCTGGTACAGGTTACAGGAGCAGAAGATATGCTTGCGGCTCTGAATACGGAAGCAGCTTCAGCTGACCTTGTTGTAATGGCTGCTGCCGTTGCAGACTTCAAGCCTGTTTCAAAATCAGTCGGTAAGTTGAAGAGAGGGAAACAGAACATTTCCCTGATGCTGGAACCCACACCGGACCTCACACAGTCTGTGTCTGCTTCGTGCCCTGTGCTGTCTTTCGCGCTGGAGTACGGGGAGGGATCAGAGAATAGAGCTTTGGAAAAAATGAAGAAAAAAGGTTCAATTGCGATTTTTCATAACAGGGGAGACCTGCCTGGCGTGGGAATGGAAACAGCATGTAACTCCGGTATTGTGCTGTTTGCTTCAGGGCAGAAGAGCGCAGAGATTCCCTACGGTTCCAAGAAGTTTGTTGCATTCGGTATAGCGTCAGCAGTGGGACGGGAAATGGAGAAGCTTCAAAATGGCTGAGAACACAGATCCGTTCTGGGGAGCTGTTGCTAGTTTCGGGGTGGAACAGGTTTTTGTGCTGCCTGAATGGATACAGCAGAAAGTTCAGAATAACAGCGTTTCTTCTATCGGTGTAAAAGGTGATATGGAAGCACTCAGGAAAGAAATTGCCGGTTGTATGAAGTGCCCTTTGGGCGCAACCAGAAAAAGCATTGTTTTTGGAGAGGGAAATTCTGAATCAGGGATTCTTTTCGTTGGAGAAGGGCCTGGCGCAAATGAAGATGAAACAGGAAGACCTTTTGTAGGGCGTTCCGGAAAACTGCTTGACAAAATATTTGCCTCGATTGAGCTGGATAGAAGCAAACTGTTTATTGCAAACATTGTGAAGTGCCGCCCGCCTAACAACAGAACGCCGTCTTCTGAAGAAGCAGAAATTTGCGGCAGATATCTTGAACGGCAGATTGAGATAATGAAACCGGGAGTTATCGTTGCCCTGGGGGCCAGTGCTGCAAGAACTCTGCTGGGCACCAGAAAGGGAATTGGTCTTCTCCGAGGCGATTTTCACCGCTATATGGATACACCTGTTATGGTTACATACCATCCTGCTGCACTTCTCCGGTCACCGGCACTGAAAAGACCAGTGTGGGAAGATATGAAGAAACTGAAATCATTTATGGAACAGACCGGGCTGCCGCGCAGTGAGGGAGAAACAAATGGTTGAAGTTAAAAAACACCCCTGGAGCGACGAAGCCGAAAAGGGGGTACTTGCCGGCGTTCTTCTTAACCAGGAGATAGCCATTGAGGTTTTTGCCTTTCTTGCTGAAAGCGATTTTTACGACAGGAGGCACAGCAGAATATTTCAGGCGGCAAAAACAGTTGATTCAAGGGGAGAGCCCATTGACATTGTGACAGTATCGAACGAACTCGCCAGAACAGGTGAACTGGACGATATAGGTGGTCTCACATTTATTTCGGATATGCTGTTAACTGAGTTTGTGCTTCTTTCCAATGTTCTGTCATACTGCCGGATAGTGAAAGACAATTCATTGCTCAGGCAGTTTCTGTCTGTAGCCTCAACGGGAATAGACAGAGTCTACTCTACAAATGTTGATGCTCATGAGCTTCTTGACAGCGTGAGCCAGAAGATGTTCGACATCGGTACTTCTTCTTCGCAGAGGGATTTCTTCAGAGTCAGTGAACTTACAGAGGGGGCCATTCAAGACTTTCAGACAATGAGAGATGCAAAGGACGGAGTAACCGGCCTTTCAACAGGTCTTGAACCGCTGAACAGAATGACCACTGGTTTCCATCCTGGTGAAATGAATGTAATTGCAGCCAGACCCGGAGTTGGAAAAACCAGTCTGGCTCTGAATATTGCACGCCATATTGCAGAGCAGAATAAGGGAGCGGTTGTATTTTTCAGCCTTGAAATGACTGCCCACGACCTTACGAAAAGGCTCATCAGTTCCATGTCTGGAGTTGGTATTCAGGCCATTATAGACGGCACTCTGGCTCCCAGGTTTTACGAAGACCTGAACAGAGCTGCCGAGCAGCTGAAAGAACTTCCAATCTACATAGATGAGACTCCATCAATTTCTTCTGCAGAAATCAGGGCCAAAAGCAGGAGGCTTGCTCACCGCGAGAAACAGGGCATTGCAGCTGTTTTTGTAGACTATCTTCAGTTGATGCAGGGAGATGACGGTGTGGAGAACCATCAGCTTAAGGTGGCAAAGAATTCTGCCGATCTCAAAGGGCTTGCGAAGGATCTGAAGGTTCCTGTTGTTGTTTTGTCTCAGCTAAGCAGAGGGGCTGCCAAACGCGAAGGTCCTCCACGGCTAAGCGATCTTCGAGACTCCGGAGCAATTGAACAGGATGCCGATGTGGTGATGTTTCTTCACGACGAGCATGCCGATTCCGGCAAAGATGAAGATCGCTCGCTGAGTATGGACAGGCCGATTCTTTTGAGAATAGCAAAACAGAGGAAGGGGCAGCGAGGAGACATCAGACTGATCTTCAAGCCGGAAACCACTTCTTTCTGGCCTGATGATTCACAGGACAGCGGTTTTTGATGGCAGGGAAGAAGCCGAAGTCTGTATTCTTCTGCAATGAGTGTGGAGGTGAATCACCTGTTTGGGCCGGGAAATGCCCGCACTGCGGAAGCTGGAACACCATGGTGGAACAGGTTGTTGAAAGGCCGACAGGCTCTGTTTCGTCACAGCATTCTTCCAGAGTTGAGGTTGTCAGTATTGCTGATGTTGCCCGGGAGGATGGAGAGAGAATATCAACAGGTATTGATGAGTTTGACAGGGTTCTGGGCGGCGGAGCATTCAGGGGCTCAGTTGTTCTGATCGGTGGCCAGCCAGGCATAGGGAAGAGTACCCTTATGATACAGGCTGCAATGAACATGGCTGCTTCCGGTTTGAAAGTGCTGTATGCGACTGGAGAAGAGTCTCCTGAACAGGTGGCAGACAGGGCCAGAAGAGTCGGTGACCCGCCAGGCGGGCTGATGCTTCTGCCAACGGCGGATCTGTCTGCAGTAGAGAACAGAGTGAAGGCAGACAACTACCGGGTTCTTGTTATTGATTCCATACAGACTCTTCACACGGATCTGCTTTCCAGCGCGGCAGGATCTGTTTCCCAGGTAAGACAGTGCGCATCGAGCCTGGTAAACCTGTCAAAACCGCTTGGCCTGACTGTTTTTGTAATAGGGCATGTAACCAAAGACGGATCCATAGCAGGTCCCAAGGTTCTGGAACATCTTGTTGATGCTGTAGTAAGTTTTGAAGGAGATTCATTTCATCAGTTCAGACTGCTCAGGGCGGTTAAGAACAGATACGGGTCTACAAGTGAACTGGGTGTTTTTGAAATGAAACACGAAGGATTGAAAGAGGTTGCTGATGCATCGGGCTACTTTCTTCAGAGGGATGGCGGTCTGGGGGCTGGTTCTGCAGTTGCAGCAATTATGGAGGGAACAAGGCCGTTTCTAGTAGAGATTCAGGCCCTTACAAGCACTACACACTACGGCTTTCCCCAGAGGAGGGCCACAGGTTTTGATTCGGGCAGGCTGGCTATGCTGCTTGCAGTTCTTGAGAGGAGATGTGGTATTGAGTTGGGCAATCAGGATGTGTATGTGAACGTAGCCGGGGGATTTACAGTAGCAGACCCCGGTGCTGATCTTGCTGTTTGCCTTGCAGTTGCTTCAAGTCGACTGGAAAGACCACTTAAAAAAAACACAGCGTTGAGCGGGGAAGTTGGTCTCGGTGGCGAGATCAGACCCGTGGCCGGATTAGACAGAAGACTGGCGGAATCAGGTAACCTTGGATTTTCCAACCTGGCCTGTGCCCGTGAAGAAAACACCGAAGCTGATTTCAGGTACAGCACACTTTCTGCTGCGATTTCCGGGCTTCTGGTGGAAAAAGGAGAACAATGGTTAAGTTGAAGAAAGGCTGGGAAGTGCGTATTCTATTTATTCTCGCCCTCGGTCTTGCAGGAACACTTGCTTCAGGAGATCTGATTGTAGGGTTCATCGGTCTCGGTATTGGAATAGTTGCCGCTATTCTTGAGAAGCTGATTGTACAGGTTTCAGCAGACAAACTGGTCTACTCGGTTACAGGATCAACTGTTGGTCTTGTTGTGGGTATTCTTTTCATTCTGATTCTGAAAATAGGAGTTCAGGGAGATTCGCCGTGGTCGGATCTGCTGGTTCTTATTCCCGTGGCACTCGCTTATGTTTTTGGGGTTGTTGCTGTTAACAAGGGCAGAAAGCTGCAGCTGATCAGTGTTGAGGAAGAGAGCGGTCCACAGTGGAACATGCCTGTTCTTGTTGACCTCTCGGCATCTGTAGATGGAAGAGTTGCCGATCTTTCCCTTGTCGGTCTACTGCCCGGTCCCTTTACCATTCCGCTCTCTGTGAAAAACAGTATTGATGAAATGCAGAAGGGCAGAAACATCGTCAAACGCGGCAGGGCCAGAAGGGCAACGGAAACAATCCAGAGGCTTGAGGAATCTGTTGGAAAGTCCGGCGGTCTGGTGGAGTTCCGTGATTTCGGTGAAGGCGAGCGAGAGAAGCACAGAATTCTGGAATGGCTTCGCAAGGAAAAGGTGTGCCTGCTCACCGGTGACACCGGTATGGCAGATACAGCAGAGCGTGAGGGTATTAGGGTTATACGGCTTTCAGAAGTAGGCCCCGCTTCCCGTGAGGTTGTTCTTCCCGGAGATTCATTTGTTGTGAGAATCCAGAAAAAAGGCAGAACTGTTACCCAGGGCGTTGGTTTTCTTTCCGACGGAACAATGGTTGTTGTGGATGAAGCAGGGGAACTGGTGGGCCGGGAAACCCAGGTTACTGCCCACACCACATTCCGGGCCAAGGGTGGGACCATGGTTTTCGGTAAAATTGCACCCGAAGGCGGAGACAGTGATCATGACTGATACCCTCTGGGGTGCGGTTATTGTTGCAGCAGGATCAGGCAGCAGGTTTGGCGGAGATATACCCAAGCAGTTCACTGTGGTTGGCGGTGAAAGGGTAATAAACTATTCTGTAGGAACTTTCAGCTCCCTTGTAAACCATCTGGTTGTGGTTACGCCTGCAGGTGAACACTGGCGCCGTTGGTGGATACCGCCACCTGGCGTGAACACAGTTTCCGGGGGCAGAAGAAGACAGGATTCGGTTATGAATGGTTTGAAGTTCCTCCGCGCAAAGGGAGTCAACCGGGTTTTAATTCACGACGCAGCAAGACCCCTTGCAGATACCGACTGTGTTCTGAGGGTAATGGATGCGCTCGATGAAAATATTGCGGTGATACCTGTTGTTCCGATAAGTGATACTGTTAAAAGGGTCAGCGGAAACACAGTAGAGAAAACACTTCCCAGGGAGGAACTCAGACTGAGTCAGACTCCCCAGGGTTTCCGTCTTCCAGAACTCATGGAAGTGCTTGCCGCAGCCGGTGATATTACCGATGAGGCTTCGGCTTTTGAAGAGGCAGGTATAGGGGTAAGTACCGTTGAAGGCTCCTGGAAAAACATCAAGCTTACAAACAGCAGTGACGGGGAACTCATATCTCTGCTGGCGGGAAAAGTTGAACGGGTGATAGGTACCGGTCTTGATTTTCATCCTTTTGATCCCGGAAGGCCGTTTTTTTTCTGCGGGTGCAGGCTTTCTGACACAGATGGTCTTCTGGGGCATTCTGACGGTGATGTGGTTCTTCATGCTGTGGCGGATGCCATACTGTCTGCGTCAAGGCTGGGCGATATTGGAACTTTGTTTCCCCCTTCAGAGAGCAGATGGAAGAATGCTGACAGCTCTGTGCTGCTGGGAACCTGCGTTAAAACTGTGAAGCAGGCAGGGTGGAGTATTCAGCGTCTGGATGTAACGGTTATAGGAGAGAGACCGAAGGTTTCGCCTGTAAGGGATATGCTTATCCGCAGGCTAGCTGAGTTAACAGGTATTTCCATGGAAAACATCTGGATAAAGGGAACAACCACAAACACCATAGGTGACCTTGCCAGTGGAAAGGGTGTAGGCTGCAGCGTGCTTACGGAACTTACCCGGAGGGTATTGTGACCGAAATAGTGTGGCAGTTCTTTCAGGGTGTAAGTACGGCATGGCACTCGGTTTTCATGGGGCTTCTGGCTTTCGTTGAAACACTGTTTCCTCCTTTTCCAGGAGATGTTCTTTACATTGCAATGTCTGGTCTAGGTGCCGCCAGAGGTATTTCTGCTGTTCTTTTGTGGCTTCCGGGCTTTCTGGGGTGCATGGTTTCAACGCTGCTGCTTTACAGCGTGGGAAGAAGCCCCGAACTTGAGAAGCTGGAATCTCTCATTGTCAGAACTTCCGGAAAAAATGGCTGGGATCGCTCGAAAAAGCTTCTTGCCAGCCACGGCGCGTGGCTTCTTGTTTTCAGCCGCTTTATTCCGGGAATTAGGTCTCTTCTGGTTGTTGTAGCAGCGTCAAGCGGTATGAAGAAGTCATTGGTACTTAGCTACACAGCCTTCAGCGTTGTTGTCTGGTACGGGCTTCTGGTTACTGCAGGAACCATACTGGGAGCGGAACTCGGCAGAGCTTCCGAGTTTATGTCGGATCTCACCGCAGTGCTTGTTATTGCGGTTCTTGTGGCTGTTGTTACGGGAGGGATTGTTTTTCTTGTCAGACTGAAGCGGCAGAATAGATGAACATTCTTCATGCGGCATCGGAGTTTTATCCACTGGTAAGTACAGGCGGCTTAAGCTCTGTTGTCAGGGCCCTTCCCGAGGCTCTGAACAAGGTAAAAGGCGTGGAATCTGCCGTTATCATTCCTTACTACAGCGGTATCGACGCAGGTAAACAGCAAGTGGAATGGCTTTCTCCGCAGAAGACCTTTGCAGGGGAAGAATTCGGTGTTGCCTGCATCAGTGTTTCGGGTGTGAATGTGTTTCTTGTGGCTAGGGATGAATATTTCGGCAGGGAAGGCATCTACGGGCCAACTCCGGGATCTGCCTGGAACGACAATGCAGCACGTTTTTCGTTTTTCAGCAGAGCTGTTGCTTCCCTGTCCGGTATCAATGGTTTTACGCCGGATATAATACACTGCCATGACTGGCAGACAGCACTTGTTCCTGTTTACCTGCGGGAAGTGGATACAGCAACAGTGCTTACAATACACAATCTTCAGTTTCAGGGAAGGTTTCCCCAGTCTGATTTCGCTGCAACTTTGCTTCCTGATATGTTGTACAATATAGATGGGCTGGAATTCTGGGGTGACTGGAACTCGCTGAAAGGAGGAATTGTCTTTGCCGATCAGGTAACAACAGTAAGCCCCGGCTACGCCAGGGAAATAACAACACCCCGTTACGGTTGCGCTCTCGATGGTGTTCTGCGGAAATACAGCAGCAAGCTTACAGGAATACTCAATGGAATTGACCCTGTTATATGGGATCCTGCCTCAGACAGTTCTATCGCCAGCAACTACTCTTCAGGCAGCATAAGTGGCAAGAAAGACTGCAAATTGGCATTGTGCAGGGAGCTGGGTCTGGAGCCTTCTCATGATTCACCGCTTTTTGGAATGGTAACAAGACTTACTTCTCAGAAGGGTATTGATCTTGTTATTTCAGCAATAGATGAACTCATGGAAATGAACATAAGCCTGGTTGTTCTGGGTACAGGTGAGGGCTGGGCGGAAAAAGCTCTTGCGCAGGCGGCAGAGAAGTATCCGGGCAGGATTTCGTTAACTGTTGCATACAACGACCGTCTTGCTAGACGGATATTTGCCGGTGCTGATGCTTTTCTTATGCCTTCGGTTTTTGAGCCATGCGGTCTTGGGCAGATGATGGCCATGCGGTATGGAACTGTACCCCTTGTGAGGTCGGTTGGAGGGCTTTCCAACAGTGTAACGAACGATACAGGATTTCTGTTTTCCGGTGGAAACGAAAGGTTTTTGGCTGCAGTACACAAGCTTCTGGAAGCATGGCACGATCGCAGACGGTGGGCTTGGTTTCGCAGAAGATGTATGAAGGCCGATTTTTCATGGAAAAACAGAATTCCCGACTACATGGAAGTTTACCGCAAAGCACTGGAGGTATAGCCCGTTGAAGTCTTTTTTCGCTGTGTTTATTCAGTTTTACGCACCTGATACAGCATTTGCCATGGTTACCGGGAATCAGCAGAACAGGGCACTGGCAGGTGCAGCAGTACTGATACTGTTCGTAGGCGTCAGCCCGTTTTTGTTAAGCGGGAACGGTGTTCGATTTGATCTGATGGTTCCGGTGCTTGTGCTGATGGAAAGGGCAATTCTGGCCTCAGCTGCCGGGCTTGCGGTGTATATTCTGTCGTTTGCCATAGGCGGAAGAAAACCCCTATGGCCTGCTGTTACAACAAGCTTTCTTTCCATGGGAGCCTTTGTGTTTCTTGTGGCAGTTCTGGCATTTCTGTCGTATCTGCTCTCACTTCCTCCCGGGTTTTCATGGAGTCCGGCTGAAGCAATGCTGAATCTTCCTGTTACAAGGCTTTCAGTGTTTACTGTTGTGTTCTCTTCCAGGCTGGATATTGCTTCTCTGGTAACGGTATACCTCTGGGGCAGGGGGCTTTCCACAGGGTGGGATGAAAGCACGAATTTTGGGCAGAGACTTGCCTGGACTGTATATTTGTTCGGGGTTCTTTTACTGACACTTCCGGTATTCATTGCTCCCCAGGGGGGTGAAGGAGGATAATGACAGTACTTTTACTGGCTACTGCTGCTTTTTTTACTGCTCAGGCAGGGGATATTTCCGCACGGGAACTGGATCTTGCAGGCTGGGTGGCACTTGCGTATCGCAATTCACCAGCTGTTTCCTCGGCTGATGCTTCACTGTTTTCGTCACAGGCATCTCTTACCAGTAGCAGATCGTTTCTGTGGCCCACACTGACAATGTCTGCCAGTGCTACCAGAAACTGGTCAAGTGCATTACTTCCCAGCGGGGAAACAGTGAACAGTGAAAGCAATTTTTATTCTACTGGGCTGTCCCTTTCTCAAGAGTTGCTTCAGTCAGGCGGTCAGAACTGGTTAAATATGCAGGCATCAGAGTTATCGCTTCAGGCAGCGGAGGCAGATTATGAAGGTAATATTCTTGGTGTGACCATGGATGTTATCAATGCCTACTACGCTGTTCTTGAGGCTGTGGAACTGAAGAAGTCTGCAGAAGCTGCCTACGAGAGATCCGTAAGCCAGCTTCAAAGAACGGAGGCGCTTTATCGCATCGGCGGAGTAACAACCCTCGAACTGCTTCAGGTACAGGTTCAGGAAAGCAGTGACAAGCTCGCTGTAAGCAGGAAGGATCAGTCTCTGTTTGCTGCATACAGCAGCCTTTACAATGCCTCCGGAGTACAGCACTCGGAGGATTCGGCCCACACCGTAATTAAGCTTGATGCAGTACTGGAACCACTTTCCATGGAATCGGTTCAGAATATTCCACTTGATTACTCCGGGAATCCCGGCCTGGTCGCTGCTTCCCTCAGAGCACAGGCTTCGGAGCTGCAGGTAACCGCCGCAGGCAGAGGGTACTGGCCAAGTCTTCGGGCATCCGCAGGCTGGAGCTGGAATGATAATACCCTTGATGACGTTGACAGAATGTTCGATAATGACGGGTACAATGTTGGCCTTCACCTTTCCTGGAATATTTTTGACGGGTTTATCCGGGAATCAAGAATAAACTCCGCCAGGGCATCAGATATTGCCTCCCGTGCAGCGCTGGAAACAATGCAGAACAGCGTGAGAACATCTGTTGAATCACTCAGCAATTCGTTGAAGATTGACATTCAGTACTACAACGATTCAAAACTTATGCTGGAGCAGGCTCAGGAACAGTACAGATTGTCTCTTATGTCTTACGAAATGGGTGCTCTTTCTCTTATGGATCTTCTTAAAGCTCAGTCTGATCTTTCGCAGTCCGAAGCAAATATTGTATCGGCAAAGGTAGCTGCGCTGAAAACAGAGGCCTCTCTGATGGTGCAGCTGGGTATAATGCCAAGAGTGGGAGAGTAGTGCGCAGATACCTTTTTCCCGCTTTGTTCCTGCTGGTCACGCTTGTTTCTGGAAAGAATATGTGGGAGATCCACGGTCACAACTTTTCGTATTCCCCGTATGGTTCTGCAGGAGAACGCACGGTTGTGTTTCCAGTGGCCTGGGATGTAAGATCTGCCAACAATTTGTTGAATTCATGGAAAGAGGCTTCAACACTGCTGTTATGCGGGCAGAACTTGCAGACAAGTGGTTTCCCTAGCAGCCCGGTGCGTATGGAAACAAGTTTTTTCCGTTTGCCTGCAGTGTAAGAGAGATGGGACTCAATATTATAGCTGGCGGTATAGAAGCCGACCTGGATCAGTTTGATCATAACCAGTCGGTGATAGACTATCTTAGCTTGTACATACCCCTCGCAGCCTCGGAGTATGTAGGTGGTGTAATTGGCATATTTACATTCGATAAGCCCGATGTAAAGTGTCTTGAGAATCCATCTCAGAGAGATAAGTGGGTTGAACTTGTTTCTTACTGGAACGAAGTGTGCTGATCCGAGCTGAATCTTCCGCACTCTGCTTACTGGGAAGTGCTTTTTTGGTAAAGCCCACATCTGCTTCTTCCTGTGTATTCGGTGCAGACGCTGTTCGGGGAACAGATAACAGGAATGATCTGACCGTCACCGATACTGCCCGCTTCGATGTCAGTAAAAGCTGGCTTTCTGTTGCACTATCCACCGGGGCAGAACTCTTGTATAATGAGCACCGTTTCCGGAAAGCTCATGGTCTGGCTGATATGGCCTGGCAGGTGGATTCTGGATGTATAGGATATTAAAACTGGTGATTGAAATAAACAAAGCGCAATCTCACGTACAGGAGGAACTTTAATGGGAAGAATTGCTTTTCTGTTCCCGGGGCAGGCATCGCAGGCTGTTGGTATGCAGGCTCATCTGGAAGACTACCCCGAAGCCGTTGAATTCCTGGGTAAAGCCTACGAATTCAGCGGTCTGCATGATCTAATGAGCACGGTAGGCCAGGGATCTGCAGAAAAATTAACAAAAACAAACTACGCACAACCGGCAATTACAATGGTAAGTATTGCAACGCTGAGAATTCTTCAGGTTGCCGGAATACAGCCGGAGGGAACTGCCGGGCACAGTCTGGGAGAGTATTCTGCCCTTGTTGCTGCTGGTATTCTTATGCCTGAAACGGCGGTAAGGCTCACGAGAATTCGAGGTGAGCTTATGCAGAAGTGTGCTGATATGTACCCAGGCGGGATGCAGGCGATTCTTGGTATGGATCTTGACAAGGTTACCGCCATCGTTGAAGAAGCCAGCGCAAAGGGGCCTGTGGGAGTTGCGAACATGAACTCCACCGGGCAGGTTGTTATATCCGGTGCGAAAGTACCCCTGGAGTACGCTGGCAAACTGTGTGCAGAGCAGGGTGCAAGAAGAGTTATTCCCCTTAAAGTTTCAGGAGCGTGGCACAGCCCTCTTATGGATGATGCTGCCCGGGGGCTTGAAAGACCGGTGCGGGAAGCAGCTTTTTTTGATCCCGGCATTCCGGTGGTTGCCAATGTTACAGCCAACTACATTACTGGGGTGGAAGAAAGCAGAGACCTTCTTATAAGACAGGTAACATCCCCTGTTCTGTGGGCGGATTCTATGAAGCTTATGGTTGAAAACGGGTTTGACACCTTTGTAGAGGTCGGCCCGGGAAGAGTTCTCCAGGGGCTTCTTGCCAGAAATCGTGATGTTACAGTTTACGGTACACACGATGCCGATGCCTTGAAGAAAACACTGAATGAGCTAAGCTAATAAGCACTGTGCAGTTGTAAATGCCGGTGTACTGTTCTCGAACAAGCTCCTGGCAGGAAAGCGAGAGTACTATTGCTAAGTAACGATATTCTCCGTCGGGTAAGGTATGCCCTTGACCTCAGCGATTTAAAGATGGTGAAGATATTCGGCATATCGGGAGAATCGGTTACCACGAGTCAAATTTCCAGCTGGCTTGCCAGGGAAGATGAACCTGGTTTTGCCGTTTGTCGTGATTCCAGCTTTGCCTCGTTTCTCGATGGTCTGATCACAGACAGACGGGGTGAGGGGGGCAACCACCCATCCGAGCCAAAAAAACATCTTACCAACAATATGGTGTTTAAGAAACTGAGAATTGCATTAAATCTGAAGACTGGAGACATTCTTCAGATGATGGAACTGGCCGGTTACACCCTGGGCAAGCATGAGCTGAGTTCTTTTTTTCGGAGGCCTGGCCACAAACACTACAGAGAATGTACTGACCAGACTCTTCGCAAGTTTCTGAAGGGTATGCAGATTAAGTTCAGACCATCGATGGAGAATTGAGCTGTGACTGTGATCAACAGCAGTGCAGCTCCTCGTACAGAGGTGTGTGAATGACTGGAAGCAAAACTGTTCTCAGTGTTCCGCCCAGAAGACACTGGCCACGTGGTCTTGCCATTCTTCATGAAGACAGGGACATACTTGTTGTGAACAAGGTCAGTGGTCTTTTAACCATGGGTACAGACAGGGTTAAACAGAGCACAGCTTATTATCTGCTAAGAGAATATGTGCGAAAGGGTAACCGGAAATCACGAAACCGTGTGTACATCGTTCACCGCCTGGACAGAGATACTTCCGGAGTTATTGTTTTTGCTAAAACTCCTGAAGCCAAGCGCAGTCTTCAGGATAACTGGCACGATTTCAGCAAGGTTTACTACGCTGTTGTTCACGGCTCCATGGAAGAGAAGGAAGGGCTGATTACTTCGTATCTTAAAGAGGGCAGAAACTACAAGGTGTACTCTACAGACGATAGCAGCAGCGGGAAGCTGGCAAGAACAGGGTACAAAGTGCTGAAGCAGAACGAGGGTTACAGTTTTCTGGAAATTGCTTTGCTCACAGGCAGAAAAAACCAGATAAGAGTTCATCTCGCTGAGAAAGGTAACCCGGTTGTGGCAGACAAACTGTATGGAATCAAAGAAAAAGGCAAACTCGCTCTTCATGCTGCAAAACTGACCATTGTACACCCGTATTCAGGAAGCAGAATGACATTTGAAGCAGGGTTGCCTTCGTACTTCAGTGAGCTGATCGATGTGAGTATTTCCAAAGCCTGATTTTGTTTATTCTGCAGATTGTACTATATTAGCACCGAGAGGTGTTTCCTCTCGTGACGGTTTCGCTGAGTATGGTGATACCGTCCAGGTGTTGTCAGTCAGCATGTACCGCGTTTTTGCGGCCCTTTCTTTTCCACGCGTCCGGCGGGTAGAGATTTGTATTAACCCCGGACCAGGAAATAAAATTGAGAAATTATTCAGCAAATGCGTCGCACAGACGCCATCGTCGTTCTGCATCCGGATCAAACCCCGGGTTTCATCTTGAACCATTAGAGAAGACACCTGAGGGTGTTTTCGGCAACCTGATTCCAGCACTTCAACAGGCTGTTTCCGTGGAGGGGTATGTTACACCAACCCCCATACAGGAGCAGTGCATTCCGCACCTTCTTGAAGGTCGCGACCTTATAGGTACAGCTCAAACCGGTACAGGTAAAACAGCTGCATTCACTCTTCCACTGCTGCAGCGTCTTGCCAGACACAACAGGCGACCGCGAAGAGGAACACCCAGAGCCCTTATACTGGCCCCTACCCGTGAGCTTGCGGCGCAGATAGGCAGCAGTGTTCAAACATACGGCAAATACCTGAGCCTTCAGCATACAGTGATCTTTGGAGGGGTAAAACAGTACAGTCAGGTTAAAACCCTCAGCAGGGGTGTTGATGTTCTAGTGGCTACTCCGGGAAGGCTTCTGGATCTTATGCAGCAGGGCTTTATTCACCTTGATGAGGTTGAAGTATTCATACTTGATGAAGTTGACAGAATGCTTGATATGGGCTTCATTCACGATATCAACAAGGTTCTTGACGAGATTCCCCCTGCCAGACAGACACTGTTTTTTTCCGCAACCATGGCTCCCAAAATGGAGCTGCTGGCCAAAACAATGGTTAAGAACCCTGTACGGGTTACAATTGAGCCGGAGAAACCAACGGTAGACAGCATCAATCAGAAAGTACTCTTTGTTGAAAAAGCGAACAAAGACGCTCTTCTTGCATCTCTTCTTAACGACCGCAGAGTTAAGAAGGCAATAGTGTTCACCCAGATGAAGCACACAGCCAACAAGGTTGTTAAGAAACTTGCATCATCGGGAATCTACGGTACTGCTATTCACGGTAACAAAAGCCAGGCCATGAGAACGAAAGCTCTGGACGGTTTTAAAAGAGGGCGTTACAGGGTTCTTGTTGCCACAGATGTGGCAGCGAGAGGGCTGGATGTTGATGATATTACACATGTTTTCAACTACGACCTGCCGGTGGAATCGGAAACCTATGTACACCGCATCGGCCGCACAGCAAGGGCCGGGGCTGAGGGTGATGCGGTTTCTTTCTGCAGCTCTGATGAGAGGTACTATCTGAGAGAGATAGAGAAACTTCTAGGCAGACAGGTTCCAGCTGATATGAGCCACGAGTTTCACAGCGAACAGGCTTTCAGATCACAGAAACCGGCACCTGGGAATTCCAGACGCGGGAAAAACCTGCCGGGAAGACCGGGTTCAAGAAGGAACAACAGAAGGTCAGGCGGACACACACGAGGTGTAAACCAGAGCAGACATTCCCGGCACAGCAGCAGATAACAGGCCGGTGACAGCAGCCACCGGCAGTTTTCCTGTCGGGGCGGTATCAGGTTGCCCAGCCCGAGCCTCCGCAGCCTCCGCATTTACCGTATTCTTCAAGAATGTCATTGTAGATTCTTCCCTCGCCCTTGCATCTTCCGCAGGGCGTGGGAGGCTCAGGTACATTGAGATACCCGTCTCCGCCGCACACATCGCACGGGGAATCACCAACACCGTCTACACCTGTTCCTTTGCACCATGCGCACTTAACAATCGCCATTGCTGCTCCCTTCTTTTCTGAATCTGTTGATCACTCTGTCATGGGCAGGAAAGGCCAGTTTTCCAATGCTGTCAATCTCTGTCCAGACAAGCTCTGAAACATCATCCATGGCTCTGGGTGTTCCATGCCAGTTCTCTACTTGGTAGATGTATAGCACAACACTGCCGTAATCGGTATGGTCTGCATCTGAACCAATCAGTTGAAACGATGCATCCGTAAGTGTGGTTTCCTCTTTAAGTTCTCTTGCTGCAGCAACAACTGGGTTTTCTCCCAGGTCTATAAAACCCCCGGGAAGCCCCAGCTGCCCCTTTGCTGGTGCAGCTGCCCTTCTGGCGAGAAGTATTTTCCCCTCCTTCTGCAAAAGAAGAACGACAGCCGGAAGAGGATTTCTGTAGAACACAAGGCCGCACCTGCTGCAAACAGGGTGAGGCTCAGCTTTTACCAGTTCTCCTGCGCATGCTGGGCAGAACCTAGGTGTTCTGTAGAAAGCTGTACCATCTGTACCGTCAGGCACAGGGCCCATAGCTGGAAAATGACCGAGAAGATGCCCATGTTTTCTGTTGAAACTTGCAGCAATTGCCCCTCGGAGATAAGCCAGCGATCTTCCAACAGCTTCCTCGGCTGTGTAGCCTGCGGCAAGAAGTGTGGCACAGGATGAGGCAAGAGTGCAGCCAGTTCCATGTACTTTGCCGGCAACGATCCGGCTTCCTGGAAACCAAGAGATACCTTTTTCAGTAGCCAGAACATCGGCGGGATCACCCTGAAGATGCCCCCCTTTAAGCAGAACACAGGAAGCTCCCATGGCGCGAAGCTCCACGGCGGCTTTCTCCATGGCAGTTCTGTCTCTTACCGTTCTACCGGTGAGAGCCTCCGCTTCATCCAGATTGGGAGTAACAAGAGTTGCCAGGGGAACAAGGTGCTTTCTTATGGATGCTTCAAGACTTTGTTCTGCCAGCCCGTGACCGGAACCGGCTGCCAGCACAGGGTCCAGAACGAAGGGAACAGCATGGAGTCTGCGTTTGATAACTTCTGCAACTGCCTCTACGGCACCGGTGCTGCCAAGCATTCCGGTTTTTATTCCGTCCGGCAGACCGTCATCACATGTGGCTTCCATCTGGCGCGCTATAATATCAGGTGAAACAGGTTGCCATGATTCCACTCCGCCGCTGTTCTGCACGGTCACCGCAGTTACGCAGATACAACCGTGCCCTCCCAGTGCCGCGCAACTTTTTATATCGGCAGCAAGACCTGCACCGCCGCTGGGGTCTGTTCCTCCTGCAAGAAGGATAACCGGTCTTGATTTCACTGTGGCCTCTTTGCCTTTTCGTGTGTTAGGTTTCGCCTAGTCATGAACAACAAAAAAATAACGATTCCTGTTCCAGTGCTTGTGCTGCTGATGCTTTGTGCAACAGTGCAGGCATTGTCAGAGCCTACTATAGATACGGTTAGCTTTTCGGGCAATCTCCCGGTTTCAGGAAATTCTCTTCTCCGGGGAAGTGGTCTGCATCAGGGAGTTTCCATTTTCATGGTTTCCAGCAATCAGGTTCGTGACGCAGTGGCTTCCAATCTCAGGGCTCTGGGTTATCTTGACTGTCAGGTAAGTGTAGACTGGCCCCGATGGGAAGCGGATACCTATGAAGTAAAAATAAATGTGTTCCCTGGGCGGCAGAGTCTTCGCGGAGGATTTGTTTTTATCGGTGACACCACGCTTTCTGTTTCGGGAATGACAGAGCTGTGTCCTGTTGATTTTGGTGAACCGCTGAGCCCGGCGGACACTGCATCGTTTTCCGCAGCCATTGTTGCAGGCTATGCCAATCTGGGTTATCTCGGGGCCAGGGTTGATCTGCGGCTTGAACCATTTTCCGAAGACACATCAGACAGCCACAGGAGCATGCAGATTGTTATATCGAGTGGCTCAAGATGTTATCTGGGTACGATAAGCGTTACCGGCCTTGCCGATGTGCGCAAGCAGGTGGTGCTGAGAGAGTTTGATGTAAGAACAGGAGAACCACTGAACTTAAAAAAAATGAGGGAGGGGCTTTCAGCCCTGTACTCCCTGGGTCTTTTCAGCAATGTTCAGATAGATTACAACGGGCTTGACCAGGGGCTGGACACAATTGATGTGGTGGTTAACGTGACAGAGCAGGACTACATCGAAGTAGATTTTGCCAGCGGTTACATTTCCCCTGAGGCAGTGTTCGGGTCTGTGTTTTGGAAGAGGCCTAACATAATGGGTAACAATCAGATGTTGAGGTTAGGCGGTACCTATACCAGGTATATTGCCAGCGATAATTCCGGTAATGAGTTTGAGCCCCAGATCGTTTATGAAGAGCCATGGTTTCTTTCTACAAGATGGACTGCGCAGATGAAACTTGACTACTACTACCTGCAGAGGGTCAATCAGGAGGAAAGAAGTTATGGAGGTGAGCTGAACCTTTCAAGAAAGTTCAGGAGTATCTGGCGTTTCACTACCGGTTACCGTATAGAAAGACTCCGTTACAGGTCAGCACAAGAGGACTCAAATGAGGTTGTACAGGACTGGATCAATTCGGCAAGAATCAATGCTGGTTTTACCCGGGACTCCAGAATACCTATCATGAATCCGGTGAGAGGTAGCTGGTTCAAAATCGCGGGCAGTATATCAGGCGGTATTGCCGGTGGAAATCTGGACATCTATACAGTGAACAGCGAGTATAGGTTGTTCCTGCCCCTTTCCAGCAGTTTCGTGGTGGCGGGAAGAATTGCAGGAAGTGTAGCCAACGGATATTCAGGAAACACAAGTATTCCGCCCAACGACAGGTTTTACCTTGGTGGCGGAACAACTGTGAGAGGTTACGATTTCCAGACACTGGGCCCGGAAGACAGCGAGGGAAATCCGCTTGGCGGTAATGTGATGGTTCTCGGTAATGTGGAGGCACGGTTCAACATACTAGGCAATTTAGGAGCAGTTCTGTTCTGTGATGCTGGTGGTATATGGACAGAAGTGCAGCAGATTTCAACTGGAACTGCCGGTTTTGGTATAGGGGCAGGTATTCGTTACAACACTCTTGTGGGGCCGATAAGGCTTGACTACGGTTTTGCCCCCACCTGGGAGAACTCTTTGAAAAGAGGAAAGGTGTATTTTGCCATCGGCCAGGCCTTCTAGAAAAGCACGGATATCTTCTGTTGTATGGTTCTCAGCAACAGCTGTTGCCTTTGCTGTTTTTTATGTGATGTTGGCCACCGGTCACTTGGGAGGGCTGATTCATCTGATCGTTCTAAAGGCAACATCAGGAGAAGAAGGTGAAGCTGTACATGTGTACGGAGGCTCTTCGGATCTGTTCTCTTACATACGGGCGGACTCGGTGGTTGTTGTTAACGACCTGGGGCTTCGGGTTGCTGTTTTTGGTGCCGATGTTAAGGGAAGTGCTGTCGATTACCTGGTGAGAAGTGACGTACAGTGTATTTCTGTAGACAGCCTGGTGATACGAACACCGCTTCCGTCAGATGGTCCTCCAGACTCGTCTCTTGCTCCTATCTTTCTGGGAACCATGGATGGTATGGTTACCAGAACTGATACGATCAAGGTTGCCTATGGAAGGGTTACGGATCCCGAGGACCTGATTCTTGTGGATTCAATGGAATTGAATGCGAGAATAGTTGATATTGAAAATGTAGAGCTGGATGTAAGAGCAGCCGCAGCCTTCATTCCAACATTCGGAACGGCAACAGCATCGGGCTCTCTGTTTATCGATTCCACTGGAGTCAGCCTGAAGAGTTTTCTCGTGAGCTGCTATCCCGGTTCGCTTGTTATTGACTGTCGCCTTAACTCAGACAGCACCTTTACCATCGGGTTCAACGGTTCATTGTCCACCGGATCTGTTCCTGAACTTCCATCGGCATCTGTTAGCATAATCGGGCACGGAGAGGGTTCAATAATGAAACCTGTAGTGCTGGTCAGCCTTTCTGATGGAATTCTCCAATTCGATGATACGGTTCTGGGTTTTGCTGCAGACAGTGTAATTTCAACCAGAGAGCAGTGTGAACTACACGGTTTCTCTGTAATATCGGGAAACTCGTCAGCCCGTGTGTCAGGGGAACTGAACTTTTCTGATCTAGCATGGAATGGTGTTGTTCGGGGTTTTTTGCAGCAGGCAGATATTTCACAGTATGTGCCGGAATCTCCTCTAACAAGTCTTTCCGGTTCTGTTGTTGTTTCCGGTTCAGGTTCCGGAGGCTATTTCAACAACGGAACTGTTCTGTGCCAGCTTAGCAACAGCAGTGTGAGTGAATACGCCGTTTCCTCGTTTACAGTTGACTGCGCAGTAAGCAGACGGGAACTGTCGGGCACCATGGAAACGGTATTTGATGGCGGTACAGTTTCCTCTGCATTTACTGCATCGCTGGGTCTTGACTTCAAGCCGGTTGCGTGGACGGCAGATCTGGATGCATCTGTTGCTGACTGCGGTTTTTTAGCTGCGATTATTGATTCGATGATAGCCGGTGCCTGCGGGTTCGATGCAAGTGTATCCGGAGAGGGCAGTATGTCTGGATTTTCTGTAAACGGAGATGCTGCGATAAATCGTTTTTCTACAGAAGGCATCAGCTTGGAAAATGCATCTTTTTCGGGGCTGTTTGCAAACGGGGTATCCGGAATTCAAATTGCCGGTAATCTGCAGGTGGATTCTGCTTCTTTTTCAGATTCTGTCAGTTTTTCCACAGCGAACCTTTTTGCCGATGTGGATGTGTCCGGAACGCCTGAGAGTTTTTATGCTTCCGGTACAGCAGGGTTCAGCTCATTTTCCTGGAACAGTATAACTGCGGGAGAGTCGCAGTTTTCAGGGGAGATCAGTTCAACTCGCGGCGCTGTTGAAGGTGATGGCCGCCTGGATGTGGATTCAATAGACCTTTCAGGTACTTTCTACAGTCTCTCTGCTTTGTTCAGTGCCGAACCGGGTTATGTACACCTTGATAGTCTCTGTATCGGGGCTCCCGGTGACCTGTCTCTCGACCTTTCCGGTCAGTTTCGGTACGGAGAAGACAGTTTGGCGTTTACCATGGAGGGTATCGCTCTTACAAGAGCCGGCAAGCTCCGTCTTATTTCAGAGGGAGATCTGGAATTTGTAACAGACAGCACCGGAATGACACTCGACACCCTCTGGCTCGACCTGCCCTCTGGAGAAATTGTTGCAGACGGGTGGCTGCACGGAGATACACTCAGCGCAAACGCGTCACTTGCCGATGTAGATATTGCATCATTTACTTCCATGCTGGGGCTTGGTGTTCCGATCTCGGGTATTCTTGGGGTGGAATTCTCGTCTTGTGGTACGCTGGGTGACCTTCGGACAGTTCTGACTGCCGATATTCAGCATCCCACCTATGACGAATGGGATCAGTCAGACAGCCTTACCCTTGATCTTCACTCACTTGAAGACTCTCTTGTGATAGATGGAGTATGGACATGGACAGCGGGAGTAAGATCCGGTTTTCGTGTGGCAATGGATCACATATGGAACTCTGACCACAGGCTGGATATCGGGTTGTCTGACGTGGCGTGGCTTGAAGCGGAGCTCACAGGTGTGGGAGATGAGTTGTTCTACCTGTTACCTATGCCTTTCAAAACAAGCGGAGCCAGTGTCAGTGCCAGAGTGGAGTATCGGCGGGATTCACATGACTTTTCGGTGGGCCTCGCATCACAGTTTCAAAAACTGTACCTCACAGATCCCGGTATTCAGTTTCCCGGGTTGTCAGCCTACATAACGTACCCAGACCAGCAGGCGGGAGACCGGTACAACGGAAGGTTAACTCTTACATCCGGCGAAGGACAGTCTGCCAGTATGCAGACCACCTTGCTATTGGATGTGGAAGAGAGTTTCTCTTTCAGTGATGATGCGATTCCACTGGTGCTTAAGGGTTACAGTTTTGAAACAGACTTCAACCAGTGGGAAACCCTGGTAGCCGGAGTAGGCTGGCTTAAGATCTCCGGTTCTGTTTTCAGCAGCAGTGATGATCTTCAGCAGAGGCCGGAAGTATCCGGTAAACTCAACATCGATCAGGCGACAATTTCCATGGGAGGAGGGGGTACTCTGGAAGGTTCCGCTGGAGAAGTATCAGGCACTCAGGAAGGTTTTCCCCTGGATCTGAACATCAGGGTAACCGGAGACAGGGGAATCTGGTTCAGAAACAACTATGCCAATGTAGAGTTGTCTGCAGATGTAGACATTACCACAGTGAGGGAACAGGTGCTTATCGGAGGTGAGGTCAAGGCTGTTCGCGGTGGCGTTTACCTTCTGGGCCGGGAGTTCAGAATTACACAGGGGAATGTAAGAATACTTCAAACAAACCCTCTCGGTGTAGAACTGGACATACAGGCGGAAGCCAGAATCAGAAGCTCGGTGAGCGGGGCAGAGTATACCATAACTGTAACTGTTGCCGGAAACCCGGAGGAGCCTGACATCACCCTTGCCGGTGAAGGCCCGTCTGGCGCAATAGACGACAGAGATATAGTTACGCTTCTCACTGCGGGAATGACCTACGGAGAACTGCAGCAGTTTGACAGCAGTGCTCTGGGCAGTGTTGCCGGCAGTGTTCTGGGGCAGTGGCTGGCCAGAAGCATAAGAGACGATGTGGGTCTTGATGCCCTTCAGTTTTCACCGGGGTTTTCTTCGGACTCCAGCTCTCTTGTAGTGAACGCAGGCAAGTACGTGCTTCCCGACCTGTTTGTAAGCTATACAAGTGATGTTTTCTCTTCAGACGCCGGAACTCTCAGAGCGCAGTATTTTTTTAACAGAGATTTCTTCCTTGAAGGCAGTGCCAAGAGCACCCTTACCGGCAATCAGGATCCTTCCCTTGAGCTTCACTACACATACCGCTACTGATTGAAGAAAGGGGAGCGGTTTCCCGCCCCCCTTTGTAGTAATGTCTATCTCAGCACGGCAAATCTACTCAGCACCGTTTCTCCATTTGCCCGCAGAACAGCAAAATAGATTCCATTGCATAAGGGGTGTGCTGAATCAGTCAAGTTCCATTCAAACAGATTGTCACCAATAGTCATTGTTTCTATCGGAAGTATGTCTACCAATCGACCGGCAGAATCGAATATTCGAAGAGATGCTGTTGATGCCGTTTGGCTATGTAGTTGAAATACAGTTTTTCCTGATGTTGGATTTGGGCTTATTCCTGCAATAGAGATATCAGCATTTGAATTTGCGCTGAAACCATCGCTTTCTACGTCGTGAATTGTATTTGTGAAACCTCTGGAAGCAATAAAAATGCCTCCCGGAGTGTTGTCAGGAATTTGTCCGACACCTCCAATTTCTTCGCAGCATGTTCCTGCAAGAATGTATGCTTTTGTGGTTGTACTGTTTTGTATCAAGCCGCCTGCGGTGTTTCCTCTTCTGGCGTTGGTTGGACTGTTCGGATAACCAACACCCTCAAACTGATCATCATCTGGTACAAAATCAAATGAGCACAGATCTTCTGTCCTGAGAATGTATGCGGTAGTACCTTGCCAGTAGTTTTCATCAAGTACTGACTCGTCAATAGTACATTCAAACATATCCCAGGTTCTTGCCCCAGCGAGGTATTGTCTGCATCCAACAACAATGCCCTCACCCGTTTCCGTGCTGATGTCAAAAAATGATGACCGGTAACCGCCTGTAGCTAAATGTGTGTCCCAGTCCGGTGTGATCATAGCATCCTGTTTAGGTAGGATAGAGTAAATACTGTTCTGATTGCCAGGTTGTTGAATGTTACATTGCAGAACATATGTACCCAAGTAGCTTACATCCCAGCCATATTCAGTGCCGTAAACAAAACGTTTACCACTATTTGTATGCTCCCGGTTTCCATCGGCAAGCCCGATAATTACAGGGGATGGGCGCTCAGGTGAGAATTCCAGAGGCTTCAATACCTTGAAGCCAACATTCGTTCAACCATGACCCGGAATATATCTAGAAGCATCGCTGCAGGAGAAAGAAAAACTATTTTCTGCTACCGGAATCAAGTTTGAATCAAGTACTTCCATAATAGTGCCCAGGGCAGGATGAGACCTTGTATACCCAAGTACAAGCATTGTTGATTCCGGGTAGCCTGCCGGTATTTCTGCAAGGCAGTCTGAGTATGCCCACGAATGTATGATATAGCTGGGTTTGTTTTCAATCCACCAGTCCGCTTTCTGGAAACTGTGATGGTCAAATCTGACAACCGAGATTTTGTTGCTACACAGTGCCACAACATAATAGTCCCCATTTGAGTGTTGTATCAGATCAAAACCGAAAGTGAATGGTGTGTCGGCCAGAGGATCTTCTACGTACTTTGAAACTATCTGGCCATTTGTTGGGTTTATTTCTAGCAGGAAGAGTGCTTCCAGAGGGGAACCTTCCCCTCCCCCAAGTCTGGTTGTGCCAGTTACAAGTATGTTGCCCGACGAGTTCAGACAGGAGCCATAGGCAATGGTTCCGCCTTCGAGTTGATAGTATTTCTGCCATAACAGGATGCCACTGTTATCGTGTTTCATTAACACCAGTTCTGCATCATGCCTATATTGACGCCCTCGACAAAACTAGTCCTTCACACTGCTTGCGTCAGCGGTCTGT
>CAZRXU010000024.1:0-26454 GCA_964604135.1 uncultured bacterium
CCCAGTGGGCTGAGGCAGTTGCCCCTGGAACATGGGGAGGAATCAGCACCGGCAAACTTGTTGCAAGCCCGTTCAGGTACAACCCGGTATCAGAAAAACTCATGGTGGCAAAAACCATGACAATAAAGGTTGTTTTTGACGGGAATGCTGGAAATATTGCTTTCCCTTCCACAGAGGCAGTCAGAAACGGCGCCGAAGCCACGCTTATCAACTACGAGCTTGTGCAGGCCGATGCCAGTATGCCCACCGATGCAGAAGCCGCAGTGTTTGTGTTTGTTACCACCGACGACAACCTCAGCGCTATTACCCCCCTCGTTGAGTTCTACCAGGGCATTGGTTACGAAACTTCAGTAGAGTCATTCTCAGGCTCAGCCACCACAAGTGCAGTAAAGGCTGCTATCAGCGATCACTACAGTGCTGGTGTTACCCGGTTTGCTCTTATCGCAGGCGATTACGCGTCTCTGCCCAGCCACAACTACAGTGGTTTTGTGGGAGATTACTGGTACGCCTGCCTTGTTGGATCCGATCTTACTCCGGAGATCGCGGTTGGCCGCCTTACAGGTAATGCCAGCCAGATCACCACCCAGGTAAACAAAATAATAGACGGTTACTATCAGTACGATTTCAATGACAGCAACACAACCGGTATAGTTCCAAGCACTTCAGTTCTTGCTGCTCACCAGGAGCAGTATCCCTACAAGTACACAGAGTGCTGTAACCAGATAGCTGCTTACAGCTATGCTACGAGCATGACCTTCTACAAAGTCTATCCTCCTCTGGGTGGAACCGCTGCCATGGTTTCCGACCGTATTAATGATGGAATCGGCTGTGTTGGCTACAGAGGTCACGGAGATGTAACTGAATGGTCATGGAGTCCCGGCTGGACTAAGACGAACATCCAGGCTCTTACAAACACTTTCATGCCTCCTGTGTGGAGCATCGCATGCAATTGCGGTAGGTATCAGACTGGAGCAGAGTGCCTTGCCGAAAGCTGGGCATGGGATGACCACGGAGCAAGCGGTAACCTTGCAGCAAACAATCCGTCATACACAACACCCAACCACACCTACATGAAAGAGATTTACAAAAATCTCTACAACGAAGGCATCTATAATGTTGGTGAAGCCATTAACCAGGCATCGATTGCAATAATTACTGCTTTCGGTTCCTCTGGAGAAACCAATGCCAAGATGTACATCTGGTTCGGTGACCCTGCAATGGAAATATTTACAAACGATGCCGCCAACCCGACTAACCTTACAATCAACTGTAACCCCGGTATGGTTAACCCCGGCTCACAGACAATTACAATGACCGTTACCAGTCAGGGCTCTCCGGTAAGCGGTGCTACGGTAGCCCTTTCCGACGGTATTGACGGTATTGAAACCATCACTTTCTACGAAACCGGAACAACAAACAGCAGCGGACAGGTGTCTTTCACAGTTAACGTACCTTCCGGTGCAACAACCCTTTACACCGGGGCAAGAAAACACAACTACGGCCCGGTTTCCACAAAAATAGATGTTTACCCAACATCTGTGGAAGATGTTGCTGAAGGCATTGAAACAGCAGTTCTCGGCGTTGCCGTTTCCGCTAATCCGGTTACAGACAGTGCTGCTCTCAACTTCTCTACACCGGTGACCGGCCATACGGTTGTTCAGGTGTTTGACCTGTCCGGCCGTGCTGTGACCACTCTTGTTAATGAAGAGGTAACAGCGGGCAATCATTCGATTAACTGGACGCCTGATAACATTTCAAGCGGTGTTTACTTTGTGCGTCTTACAACTCCGGCAGGAACAGTGTCTACACAGGCAATGGTTCTTCGCTAGAACAGGTCATACAGTTACTTCAGGGGCGGCTTCGGCCGCCCCTTGTTTTGCATACCAATTATTATCATTGAAATTCCGAACTTGACTTCCTGAATTTCAATGTTATTTTAGGGCATGTTACAACGAAAACAAATTTTTAAGCAGCTGGAAACCAGAATCAGGGAAAATCCCGTTACAGCCCTGCTGGGGCCCAGACAGTGTGGTAAAACAACCCTTGCGCGATCCTTGTCGGTGATTAAACCCGTTCACAGATTCGATCTCGAAAACCCGGGTGATCGTGCTGTACTTCAAAATCCCATACTTGTTCTCAGAGATTTGAAGGGTCTTGTTATCCTTGATGAAATTCACAGAATGCCGGAACTATATGAAACTCTCCGCGTGCTGGTGGATGATCCTTCCTGCTCCCTGAAATTTCTGGTTCTTGGCAGTTCTTCTCCCAACATAATCAGACAGGTGTCTGAAACTCTTGCCGGAAGAATTGGCTTTGTCGATATGGGGGGATTTAACCTCCGTGAAATCAACAGTTCATCATGGAAAAGGCTCTGGCTTCGAGGTGGTTTCCCCCGCTCTTTCCTTGCTGGAGACGATAGAGCCAGTTTTCGCTGGCGTGAAGACTTCACCAGAACATTTCTGGAGCGGGATATTCCTCAGCTTGGATTTCGAATTCCCCAGGAAGCAATGAGACGATTCTGGTCTATGCTGGCTCATTTCCACGGGCAGAAGTGGAACAGTGCTGAGTTTGCCAGGTCTCTTGGAACTGGAGAAAAAACAGCCTCTTCCTACCTGGATATCCTCTGTGGTACTTTTATGGTACGCAAACTCCAGCCCTGGCACGTGAATATGAAGAAGAGACAGGTGCGCGTTCCAAAAGTATACATCAGAGACTCCGGTATGCTTCATTCCCTTTTGTCTGTGCAGACATCCAGAGAACTTTTAGGTCATATAAAAGTTGGAGCTTCCTGGGAAGGCTTTGCCATGGAGCAGATTCTATCTGTTGCCGGTGACCGGAAAGCCTGGTTCTGGGGAACTCATTCCGGAGCAGAAATCGATCTGCTTCTTGATCCGGAGGGAATAAATGTCGGCTTCGAATTCAAATTGTCTGAAGTTGTGCGAACAACCAGGTCTATGCACTCGGCGCTTAAAGATCTTTCGCTTAAACATCTCTACATAGTTTATCCCGGCGATAATTCTTACACAATAGGCGACCGGATTTCCGCTGTTTCTATATCTCATTTAACGCAAACAATTTCCAACCTCATCAGCCCTTGACTGCAGGCGAGTTGCTTTGGCATAATACTGCGCTGTCTGCCCTACCTGAAAAGTGGGGACAAAGCGACTAGTTGTCGCCGGCCCGGAGGCAGAGCGCAGATGCGCTGGATCGCCATGCGGTTCTTTGAAGACTGATCTGTTGGTCTCTTTCCGGGTTCGGTGTTTGTTACACACCAGCAGGGCCGGAAGGAGGCTTTGTTAATTGCGTAAATACGAAACCGTACTTATCTGGAGTGCCAGTCTTTCTGAAGCGGAGCTTAAGAAAGAGACAGGCCGGGTACAGGAAATAGTCACAAATGGTGGTGGTGAACTCACCGGTTTTGACGACTGGGGGCGCCGTCAGCTGGCGTACCTCATCAACAAGGAGAGCGAAGGTGTATATCATTTTGTGCACTGGAAGGGTTCTTCAGAGGTAAAACTGGCTATCGACAAGATGCTCAGAATCAACGACAGCTGCCTTCGTCATCTGACCCTAAAAGATGATCGTGACGAAGTTAGAAACACCTCCGACGATTCTGCCACATTCGAAGCCGGAGAATAATCATGGATATCCGCATGCCCTCCATCAACAAGGTTCTTCTCTCGGGAAATCTAACAGCAGATCCCAGAACCAACATTCTTGAAAACGGCACGCACGTTGCCAATTTCGGTGTTGCCAGCACACAGCGCTACCGGGGAAAAGATGGGGAATGGCACGATAAGACCTGTTTTGTTGATGTTGTTACCTGGAGGCAGCTCGCGGAACGGGTAGGCAACCGGCTTCACAAGGGCAGCCCTGTGATGATTGAAGGAGAACTTCAGTTTACACAGTGGTCTGCACAGGACGGATCAAAGCGAAGCCGTGTGGAGATTCTTGCCAGAAGCGTACAGATGCTTGAGAAAACTGGCGGATTCAGCGCAGGATCTTCTCAAGGAGGCGGCTCCAGCGAACCTCCTCGCAGGGAAGAACCTCAGGATCCCGATTACGCTGACGACATTCCCTTTTAGGAACAGGAGCTTCTAATGACCTTTCAGGAAGAATTCCCGGAGCTGAGCGATGCAGCTGTGCCTGGATCCGCAGACCAGGAGCAAGTTCTGCAGAGTATGGTTCCTGAATTAAACTACGCTGTTGTTACCGGAATCATCAAGCGCCGAAAGGCTCTTGCTCTCTCTCGCTTTGGTGTTCCAGTACTGCATATCCTGGTTGAAAACAGGCTGAAAACATATTTCGACAACCCGGAAACGATAGTTTCGGAAATCGAAGTTGATGCGTGGGGCAAGCTTGCGTCTTCTCTTGATGAAAAGCTTCATCCGGGAGATGCAATTCTTATTGAGGGTCGATTAGCACACAGGAAAACAAATGACCGTACCGGCGGCACACACTTCAAAACACTTCTTCGTGCCCGTCGCATACAGCTTATTTTTAACGCAGAAAGGAAGGCCTAATGCCTATCCGTGGTAAACGCAAAGGAATGAAGATAACCAGAAAGAAGAAATGCCGGTTCTGTATGAATCCCGATATGGAGATATCTTACAAGAACGAAAAAATGGTGCAGAGATACATAAGCGACCGAGGCAAAATCGTTGCAAAGCGCGTCAGCGGAAACTGTGCGAGACACCAGAGAATGGTTGCAAAGGAACTGAAAATTGCAAGATTTCTCGCGCTGGCTCCATATATCAGAGAACACTACAGATAGAAACGGTTAGAGAACACAGATGCGGACAAACAAAACGAGACTGAAACAGCTAATGCTTGGCGGGCTCTCGCTGCTTGCCGGACTGCCGTTTCTGACAGCTGGCTTCTCCGCTAAACTGCTTGCAGGCAGGTTGAGCAGAGGTCTGCCTGTAGTTGCTCTGATTGTTTTTGTGTCGTGGTATCTGGCCGGGTTTCAGGGTGCTGCTCTAGCTGCTGTTTGTGCAGCTGTTACAGCTATTGCTGCAAGGTCTGGATACTCTCTTCTTAAAACATTCTATGCGTCTTCCGGTTTTACTTTACTGGCTGCAGCCCTGCTTTCTCTGGGTTTTGCCGGTTATATGAACATCGGAGAATCCGAGCTGGAACCTCTCCGCGAAATATATGTCTCCGCAGGGCTGGATTCTGGAACGATAGATCATGTGTTCTCTCTGATAACTTACTATTCACCAGGTATTGGTGCTGTTCAGATTGTGCTTGGTTCCATTTTCTCCGTGCTTTTTTTCAGGTCTCTTAACTACAACACTAAAAGCTCGGCAATAACTGGAGAAGCAAAGTTCAGTATGCACTGGGCAGTTGCCTGGATCCCCATCGTCAGCCTGATTGTTCTGGTAACAGCCAGAAAGTCTCATGTTTCTCCTCTTGCGTTGAGAATAGCAAAAAACCTGCTGGTTTTCTGTGCTCTTCCCTACGGAATAGAGGGTCTTCAAGTTGCTGTTAAATGGGTAAAAAGTATCCCAGGAATGACTGTCATGCTCATACTGAGTGCTGTTTTAGCACCTCCTGTTGTTCTCGGCATTCTTGTTCTGCTGGGGATTCTGGATACCTGGTTTGATTACAGAAAAAAGATAGACTTAAGGATCGAAAGGATGAAAAATGAAGGTTCTTCTGATCAAAACAGTTGACACTCTCGGAACACCGGGAGAAGTGGTCAATGTAGCTTCCGGCTACGCGCGTAACTATCTGCTGCCGAAAAAGCTGGCTGTGGTTGCTACGCCTGGCTCCATGAAAATGGCAGTTTCTCTGAAGGCGGCCGCCGTTGCCAGAGAAAAAGAGCAAAACAAAGCAGCAGAGGCTCTTGCAGAAAAGCTCAGAAAGGTTACACTTGCTTTCACTGCCACTGCAGACGAGAACGGACAGCTCTATGGCGGAATAGGAGAGCGGGAGATTTCCGCAGCTCTTCAGGAAAAGAATTTTGAGATAGACAAACAGCAGATTCTTCTTGAAAATCACATCAAAAACCTTGGAGAACACAAGGTTCAAATCAAGGTTTTGGGTGATTTGATCGAAATCGTTACTGTAGAGGTTAAGGCTCAAGACTAGTGAAGCTTCTTGCTGTAGAGTCCTCGTGTGATGATTCAGCTGTGGCCGTTCTGGATGAATACGGAAATGCCACAGCTGAACTTGTTTCCAGCCAGCTGATTCACAGTACCCATGGCGGGGTGGTTCCTGAAATTGCCTCAAGGCTTCACATGACTGTTCTGCCCGGCCTGATAGAGAAGGTTCTGAAGATAGCTGGCACCACCACGCATGACATTGATGTATTTGCAGCCACAGCTGGCCCTGGTCTTACTGGATCACTACTGGTTGGTTTATCGTGGACCAAAGCAGCTGCATTTGCAGTTGGAAAACCCTTTCTGGGCATCAACCATCTTGCCGCCCACCTGCATATACACTACAACTCTGCTGTTGAATTTCCAGCGATTGCTCTGCTTGCAAGCGGCGGGCACACCATGATTTTCCATATGCTTTCCTGGGAAGAATGCTTTCTGCTTGGAACAACAAGAGACGACGCGGCAGGAGAAGCCTTCGATAAAACCGCTAAGTTAATGGGGTTGGAATATCCCGGAGGAAAAGCAATCGACATTCTTGCAGAAAAGGGGAACCCTGATGCCGTAACTCTGCCATCTCCTCTTGGCAGCAGAAAGCTTCCGGAGTTCAGCTTCAGCGGCCTCAAAACCGCTGTTAGGCTTGTTTGGGAGCGGGGAGATGTTTCACCTGAAAACCTCTCTGCGTCATTTCGAAAAACTGTATGTGATCTACTGGTTTCAAAAACAATGTACCAGGCGGGAAGGCTCAAGGCCAAATCTGTGCTTGTTGCAGGCGGCGTTTCTGCCAACAGTCTGCTTAGATCCATTTTCAGCTTTGAGTGCGGACGGCGGGGAATATCTGTTTTTCTTCCGGAACTGAAACACACCATGGACAATGCTGTTATGGTAGGCCGCGCAGCTCTTTCCGCTCTGGATTCTGATCCCTTTGCCCATTCAGACTACTCATGCAACACTTTCCCCAGGTGGCACGGAAAGCATCTTTCTCCTCTTTCTATGTAGATACGCTTTTTTAACGGCATGACACCGACACCGCTTTCAACTATCTTTGTTTTCGTGGTGGGGGAGGGGAAATGAAAACTGGCACCGATACAGTTGAAGTATCAAGGTTTATTCGAGCAGTCACCAGAAATCATGGAAAATTAAAGGAGAGGCTCTTTACTTCCGAAGAACTTTTTCACAATCCCGACAACCGTGATCTTGCCGTAATGTTCTCTGCAAAAGAATCTATTGCCAAGGCCCTGGGAACCGGATTCGGTCCCTCTCTTTCATGGCATGATATACAGATATTCATCAGTGGCAGCAGTGTGGAGACCCAGCTCTCCGGGGCAGCTCTTGATCTTGCAGGAAAAAACAAGATCTATATCTCCGCCGCATGGGGAGAGCACATATCTTTTACATTTGCTCTTTTAACGGAAAGGGAATAATATGGCTTTCTGGCAGACACCATCTGAAATTGCGGAATTAGACAAAAAGGCAATCAGTTCCGGAACTCCGGCACTGGTTCTGATGGAGAGAGCCGGGCTATCTGTTGCGGAAACTGTTAGTTCAATGGTTTCTCCTGTAGAAGGCACTGTTGTTGTGTATACTGGCCCAGGCAACAACGGAGGCGATGGATTTACGGCTGCCCGTTTTCTTCTTCAGAAAGGTTACAATGTTATCGTACGCCCCTCTTTCAGCTCATCAAGCAAAACCACCGAGGGTTGCCGAACAAACATGGACAGGTTTCTTTTTGCAGGAGGAATCATTTCTTATGAACCTCAGGTTACTGCATCTGTAGCCATTGATGCTCTTCTTGGTGTGGGCTTTGCAGGGAATCTGAGGGGGGGAACCCTTGATCTGGCCGTGGAATGCACAGGACTAAATGCTCCTGTTGTTGCCGTAGACATGCCCACAGGAGTTGACGGTCTTACCGGCCAGTGTGACCCTTCTGCGATACAGGCATGTGTTACCGTTACATTTGCTGCTCCCAAACTGGGTCTTCTTCTTCCACCCGGTTGTGGCCACTGCGGCTCCCTGCTGCTGAAGGATATTGGAATTCATATTCCCAGAAATGATCTTCGAAGGGTAATGACAAGACAATACGCCCATTCTTTACTGCCTGTAAGACCTGTAGACAGCCACAAAGGAACTTTTGGTAAAGTGCTGGTTCTCGCCGGTTCAGAAAAAATGCCAGGAGCCCCGCAGATGGTGGCGATGGGGGCACTGCGATCCGGTTGCGGCCTTGTTGAAATGTGTGTGCCCCTGCCGGCATCTCCTGCAATTGCCGGAAGAATCCCTGAAACTTTATGCTCTTACTTTCTTCCCGGCGATGTAACATCTCTACCGGATCCCAAAAACTATTCTGTAGCAGTTATTGGCCCTGGTATGGGAATGAACGGAAGTACAGAAAGACTGCTAAGGCATATTCTTGGAACATGGAAGATTCCCCTGGTTCTCGATGCCGATGCGCTTAATGTTATAGATTCCACCCTTGCGGAAATGCTTAAATCTTACTCCGGTGAGGTTGTTATGACCCCCCATCCGGGGGAGCTGAAACGTTTAACCGGGTGCGGTGATCATCTGAATGCCCGTTATGCAGCAGCTGAAAAAGCGGCCAGAGCGCTGAACTGCTCTGTGCTTCTGAAAGGAAAGCCAACGCTGGTCTTTTCTTCAGAGGGGCACAGAACAACAATTCCCACAGGCAACCATGGCCTTGCTACAGGCGGCTCCGGTGATGTTCTTTCGGGAATTGTCGCCGGTTTTATCGCTCAGGGCCGCCAGGGTACAGATGCTTTAGCACTTGCTGCTTACATGCACGGTCTTTCTGCTGATCTTCTTGCTGGAAAAACTTCTGCACGGGCAATAATTCCCTCTGATGTAGCTGAAAATCTGGGGAATGCGTTTGCTATTGTTGAAACGGGAAAAGCCGATTCTCTTCTGTTCGGAAATCCCTACTGGACTCAGAGCTGAATTATGTTAAGATTATAGGCTTGAGCAATGTTTTGATCCAACATATTTATTATGAGGGGCTGGTGATAAAGTGAAAACAGTAAAAGAGCAGCTTTCAAAACTCAGGCTGCTCATCTCTACACAATCCGTTTCCCGTTCAGGAAGTACTTTTGCCGTTTACAAAACAGACAGCGATCCAGACTCTGTTTCAGACAAGCTGAATCTTCTGGGAAAGATATCCAGTCTTACCGGGAAATGCAGTGATGTAATTCTTCACTACCCTTCCGACTTCAGAACGAAGGAAGAAGCCGCTGCGGTTTCCGAACTGCTTCAAAAAAACAGTCTAACGCCTGTTACCCTGATGGCGGATCTATTCGTGCCAAGAAAACGGGGTGTGCTTAATCACCGGCTTATGTACGGCACACTGACTTCCCCTTATCCTGAAGTTCGTGTTGCTTCAATCAACCGGATTAAAGCAGCTATGGAACGTATGCGGGAAATTAAGTGCAGACAACTGGCTATGTGGATTCCCGACGGTATAGATTCTCCAGGAGAGAAAAATACGGTCGAGATGCTTTTCGGAATACTGAAAGGCCTGCGGCAGATTGGCATGAATGTCCGAAGAAGTGAAAACATGCTTCTAGGCTTTAAGCCCTACAATCCCTCTTTCTGTGCAACAGCCGTTCCAGACTGGGGAACCGCAAGCTGGTTGTGCCGGGAAACAGATCAGTCATGCAAAGTGCTTCTGGACACTGCCTCACTTCTTCCCGGCGAAAGCCTTGAATCTGTAACCGTTTCTCTGCTGCATCAGAAATTGCTGGGAAGACTTGTACTGTCAGACAACAAACTGGGCATGGGGGCAATGCCTGCAGGTTCTCTTGACGCTGGCACCCTGTTCCGACTTTTCCTTAACCTGCGTCTGGCTGAGGAAGCCGGTCTTTACAATGCTGAGGAAAACAGCATAGAACTAAGGGTAGAGACCAGAGTTGGGTCACCGGCAGAAAACGTACTCTCAGCCATCGAGAACACTGAACACGCCCTTGCCAGAGCCAGCCTTGTTAACCTCGACGAACTAAAAACAGCCCAGTCTAAACCAGACCCCACTGCTGCGAACAAAATTCTAAGGGATGCTTTTGTTACTGACGTTCGTCCGGTTGTAGAGTCATGGAGAAAAGACAACAAGCTTCCGGAAGATCCGATAGCTGAATTATAAGCCTGACGGGCGGCACATATGGCCGCCCATTCTGTTGCCAGGACGGGCGATTTTGGCCTCTCAGAGGTTAGGGTTACATCTGGTGCAGTAGTTGCACACTCCCTGAGTGTGCCCGTTGCCCCACCTGAGCCACGCGTCTTCTATTTCCGAATCAAGGAATTCCGGGTTAAGCTCCAGAAATCCACAGTGCCCAACCAGACTAACCACTGAAGGAAAACCACCAAACCCTCCGGCAAGTCTTGCTATCTCTGAATAGCCGGAAGCGTTGACTGATACAAAGTACAGAGAAACACTGCTGCTGTATTCTGAGCCAAGCATCTCCAGCGAACTGGTTATTTCGAGGGCCATTTCTTTGTTCGCCACTGAGTCTTCCGACATAATCAGCAGAAAACCAAAATCTGTAGGTCCGGCTACAGCATCAAGATCTGCGAAGCATTCAATGGGAACAAAGCTAGTTGTTGACAGTAGAATAATCAGAACTGAAAGCAAAATATCCTCCCGGGGCAACACGTCAGGAAAGTATTATATATAAAACTATGCTGCTGCTCACACTTTTTTGTATTCTGGGTTCCCTGCCTCACTACGAGGTAACGGTTGAACCTGCTTATCTGGATCAGCTCATAGCAGACTCATTGGGTAACCTTGAGTTCCCTGCTACTGTTTCTTTGAACGGAATAACAGGCGAATGCACTCTTGCTTTAAGAGGCGGTACAAGCCTGATGTGTGCGAAGAAAAGCTGGCGAATAACCACAGAGGAAGCAAATCTTTTTCCTGGAGGAGATCATATTCTGCTGAATGCGCAGTTTCGCGACGCTTCGCTTATGCGTAACACTCTTGGACTCTCAATAACCAGAGAAATGGGGTTTCCCGCACCGATAACAGAATTTGTAACCCTGTCTATTAACAACACCAACAAGGGTGTTTACGAGCATGTTGAGCGCATCGACCGCCTTTTTTATGAAAGAAACTGCGTTTCTTTCGGCCCCCTATTTAAGAACACAGACACCATGGGGCGCCTCTCTCACCACTTTGCAGATACCACTGGGCTTGCGGGATACGAACCGAAAGTAGACAGTTCTCCCTATGGTGCCCAACTGCTTGAGCTTATTGAAAACTGTTTCAGAGGAGATGTTTCTTCTCTTGATGTAGATGAAGTTCTTGCTGCTTTTGCTGTTTCTGTTGCAATCTGTGACAACGACGGCATTATCAAGAATTTTTATCTCCACCGTTCAGATGGCATCTGGCACTACTATCCATGGGACAGAGATGCAACTTTCGGCAACTCCTGGCGGGGCGAATACGACAGCAGTTGGGTCGCCGACAAACACCTTGGCGATTTAGGCTACTTTGGTGCTTCAAGGGCTCTGCTTCAAAAACCGGAAAACATAGAGATGCTTAACAAGTTCTTTGAGGATGCTGCACAAATAATGGAGGAAGACCTCCCCGAAATGGTAGACTCCATTCGTCTTCTTATTCGGGACGATATTGCAGTTGACCCCTTCTACCGGTATTCGGTTTCACAGTTCGATTCCATCTGCAATACTATTGTGTCTGATCTTGGCACCAGGTCAGAATTCCTTAAGAACCTTTCTCTTTCCAATTCAGTACCAGAAATCGAGGGAATAGGTATTTCATCCTGCCTGGATTTGCTCTCAACTGTTGATATTGAGTTAGAACTCAGCGGCGAAACTCCTTCGGGCGTGGCATGCGTTGTTTCGTTTGACAAACAGGAAGAACGGTGGTTCTACATGCAGCACAACAAGGGAGGAGAGTGGAGCATAAGTATAGCTGTTCCACCCGGGACATACTGCGTTTACACAACCTACGGCCCATATGGGTCAGACGATGTTCTACCATTCTTTTACCCCGCCTGGGGTCTGAGAGAATGCCTTACTCGACTGGAGCCCTGTCCTTCTGCAAGGGTGGCATTGGCAGATCTTTCTCCTTCTCTGTTCTCCGTTCAACCTCCTGTCTGGTGTGGAAACAACCTGTGGATTCTTCCTATTGTAAACACAGGTTCCCGGCCGCAGGATATTTCTTTGTGCAGATTTTCCCTTGGAGACCCGACAGGGAATATTTTTCTCCCGGAATCAACTCTGGTTGCTCCCGGGGAAACCTTTCTGCTTTCAAATTCTGTGTGCGGCGCATCAAGTCTTTACGGAAATTTATCTGTCTTTGGTGATGCCGGAACCACTTACCCTGCAGGTACAGAACTGACACTTTACGATCCATCCTGGAATACTGTGTGCTCCTGGCAAATTGCAAGTGGCGATTCTCTGCCCGCAGACCTAGAGTCTGTTATACCCAGCGAGATAAGGGCGGGAGGCAACAGTGACTGGGTGGAACTGTACAACCGTTCAGAAAGCGATATTGATATTTCCCGGTGGTATTTTACAGATTCGGATAAGAACGTTTCTGTAATACCTGATGGAACCGTTATTCCCCGTTATGGACTGCTTCTTGCCGCTGAAAATCCTGTTTCTTTTACAGATATTCCCGACCCAGCTGTTCCGTTAACTTTTGGTGTCAATTCGGTAGAAGACTCTCTTTCTCTGTTCTCCCGATATGATGACCTGGTTTTCAGCGTTAACTGGGATGATATGTGGCCCATGGAAAGAACTGGAATAATGTACCTTAAAGCGCCATGGCTTCCTGTTTCCTGCTCTTCCAACTGGGTATCTGCTTCTCCTCCGGGAACTCCAGGCGAAGCAAATCCCGGGTGGGATTCTGCTCTTGACTACACCTCTGTGTTCCTTGTTTCGCAGAATCCATGTGATGGTTCTTTTACCTTTCACTACCAAACCTCTGCCTCTCCTGTAGAAGCAGTACTCTTTGACCTGGCCGGACGAATCATTGCCCGTATTAATCTGCCGGAAGGGTGCCAGGGAGATGTTGCCGCAGACTTCAGCAACACTCTATCCAGCGGCGTGTATATTTTGTATCTAAGGTCTTCACCAGGAGCAGCATCAGCCCGCCTTACAGTTCTGAAATAGGGAGTTAGCCATGTTAAACAATGTATTACTCGTTTTGTTTCTCGCAATCAATACTGCTTCTGCAGACATCGATGTGGAAAACAACCATTCTGAAGGGTTCAAAATCAGCGGATATTTTGATGGCGGCTTTTCTGAATGGGGTTCTTACAACACAGTACCTTCCAGGGAATTCACCATTCGCAGATCAGGGTTCAAACTCTATGCTCGTTTTGTTGAAACACTGAGGGCGGAAATCAAGATAGAGGCACGCCCTGACGAGCTGTTTCTGAAGAATGCCGTAATTCAGTGGTCTCCTACCAGTTGGGCAGAAATACAGGCCGGTCAATTCAAATCAGCAACTCTTCTGGCGGGAGAACAGAGTTACTGGAGCCTCAACATGTTTGAGAGACCTCTTGTTTACAATCTTCGCAAGAGTCTTACTTTTTCAGGCAGAGACATTGGTTCTGATATGCGTATAGATATCCCGGAATTCCATGGTGTGGTATTGAGTGGGATTGCCGGCGTTTTCAACGGCGATGAGCGTGGAGAGAAGAGAGTCGACAATGAACTTCTCTACACAATGAGAGGGGAGATAGAGATTCCATCCATTGATCTCACTCTGGGAGCCTCTGCTGCATCTCACCGTCAGGGAACAGATAACCCGGAAGACCCTTCAGGCTATTCTGTAAGCGGTAGACAGAATGCATTCTCTGCTGATGTTTCACTTAACTGCAAAATTAGCAACTGGTACGGTTTCTCGGCAACAGCCGAGGTTAGTAAAGGAGACAACTGGCAACAGGCTGATGTTATTGCCGGCGATGAGGCATCTGTGTTTGCCGGCTACTGGGGAAATTTCACCGCTTTCTGTCACCCGTGGAGGGTGGGAGGCGTAAGAACCATTTCTGTATCCCTGGGATACGATTACCTCAGTCCCGACTCCGATAATGATTACCATCACCGCCGGATTTCTGTGATTGGGGCTGTCTACCCATCAGACAACATTCGGTTCAGATTTGGCGGGATAGTGCACAGGGTTGATGGTCTTCCAGTCACCGATAACTACACCGATTACATCGCTGAAGTAGGTCTCAGGTTCTGATGAAACGGATTTCGGAGAATCTTCATTTCTACAGGTACGAATTCAAGTACTTTCTTGAAGGAGAAAGGCTGGCAAGGGTTACCGATATCTTCGACAATCACCTTTCCAGAGATGAACACTGCGGCGAAACCGGAGACTATCCCATAAGAAGCGTTTACTTTGATTCTCCCGACATGAGGTGGTTTCACGAGAAAAGAAACGGCCTGGAGAAGAGGTTCAAATACCGCCTGCGAGCTTATTCTCATCTTCAATCAGGATTTACTTCTCCCCTTTACTTGGAACTTAAAGGCAGAGACGGAAGTCTGGTTATCAAACACAGAGTCAGGCTGCCCGAGGAAGAATTTCAGCATGGACTGCAGGAAGGAGCAGGATGGCTTCGGAATATTCTTTATCGAACATCACTGAACAACAGTGTTGCCGAGAGGTTTATAGCCCAGTCTTTCAGATACAGACTGTTCCCAAGTGTTATTACTGACTACACCAGAGCTGCCTGGGAAGATCATACCAACCCCGACTTTCGGGCAACCGTAGATACAGTTTCCACTGCATGGCGTACATCATGGGAAGGCCTGCCCCGGGGAATACCCGTGCATCTTCTTCGAGGCGGTGGTATTGTAGAGATAAAGTTTAGATACAGAATACCTTTCTGGTTTCAGAGGCTTGTGCGGGAAATGGAGCTTACCCGAATTTCCTTCTCTAAGTTTCAGAGAGCTGTTGAAGCCGTTTATCTGGGTAACAATGAAACACGGCTTAACCGCCTGATCGAGAGGAGAATCGCTTGTCTGCGCTGACTGCATGGTTTGGCACTACCAGTGAAGCACTGGGATACAGCCCTGGTGATCTTGTAATAAATTTGTTCCTGGCTCTCGCTTCCGGGCTCGTTATTGGAATAGTCTACAAGGCGACTCACCGCGGCCTTACCTATTCTCAAAACTTTGTTGTTACACTGGTTCTGATGTGCATAACTGTAAGTGCTGTTATGATGGTGATCGGCAGCAACCTGGCAAGGGCTTTCGCCCTTGTTGGAGCCCTAACCATCGTTCGCTTCAGAACGGTGATCAAGGATACACGTGACACGGCATTCGTCTTCTTTGCTCTCACCGAGGGGATTGCCTCTGGAACCGGCAACTACCTGCTTTCGGCTATTTCAACTGTATTCATAAGTCTGGTAGCCCTTTTCCTTTACAAAACAAACTATGGCGCATACATGAGAAGTGAGTATGTGATTAGATTCCGTTTCGATCGCGACTCCGGAAAAGAAGCTGTTTATGCAAAACTTATCAGTGAAAAAACCTCTAGATCAGCCTTGATACACATTGAGCCTTCTGGTAACGGGCGTTACCTCACTCTTTCATATGATATTACGCTTAGACGAGGGGTTTCAGCTTCCAGTCTGGTTACCGCAATAGAAAAAACCGCAGGTCTGGACAGGGTGAGCCTGGTGAGCTCAATGGAGGACAGCGAGTTCTAGAGGCCTCTGCCAGAATAACCCTTGTCCGGTAACCGATGCTTATCGGGATATGCTGTTTTTCGCTCCCGGCGTTCCCCAGCATACAGCATCTCCACCGGCATCTGCAGTCGGATTGGCATAGTCTTCCGAGGGTTGCCAGTTTTCCGAATCGTTGGGACCGGCAGGATCTATTCTTTCAAGAGACGCACCATCTCCATCTGCGGGAGATGGTTCTGTACCACTGGCTCCCCAGCTTTGATCGTAACGGATAGATTCCATAACCGTACCGTCTTCACTGTAAAGAATCAGCTCATCAGTCGAGTTACGCAGCCTGGTCCACTCTCCACTCCACGGAACAAGTCGAATCTCACTTCCGTATGCAGCCTTGAAGGAAAGATCGTTGGCGCATACTACACCGTATGAATCAGGTGAAAGCAGGTAGTGTCCAAGAAAAACCTGATTATTGCCATCGGAAATCATCATCCCCGCAAGGTTTATAGCTTCTGACGACGGATTGTATATTTCAATCCATTCCAGATGCTCGTCAAGACCCAGAGTGCTTCCATCCGGGTTGTACATAATCTCGTTAAGGACTATATCTCCTGGAGTTTGGGAAACCAGTGCCGCACAAACCAGTACAAATATCATTTTCGCTCCATTCGCTTACGAATTAACTCACACATACTTCTTATACCCGGTTTGTCTGTGAGTGTTTCCTTTTAAGAAGAAATAATCCCAGAATTCCAAGAAATCCTATTGCCAGAACAGGAATGGTAACAGCGAGCAGCGATGTTACAACTGCAGCACCATCCTCGGCTGCTGCCAAAACACCAGAAACCCCTACCGGAGCCACAGCAGACCGCAAAGATACCGTGGCCAGTTGAACTCCACCGGCTACAGCTCCACCGGCAACAACAGCAAGACTCCACCGGAGAAAAGGGGAAATCTCCCCTACAAGAGACGCAGTAAGAACAGTTCCTGCAACGGCAGCGGCCGGTGTTGCTATCACATCAAGAGCGTTGTTGACGAGCGGAATAAAATAGGCAGCAATCTCAAGTACTGTAGCAACACCGAACCCCACAAGAGCAGGCCAGCTGCCGAGCCACATAAATCCGTCTGAAGGAACAAGATGCCCGGAGTGCACCGCGATGCTCATTACAAGCATGGGAACAAAAATCCGGAACCCGCACGCCGCACTCAGGGCGACTCCAACAAGCACACTGAGAACCCATTCCATAAACAATCTCCATGGGGGGGATGGCACCCACCCCCCCCGGCAGTATTAGAGAGCTCTACCTCTTCTGAAAGCCTCCAGGTTTACTTCAAGAGCTTTTGGCGGTACTCTCTCTTCGATAGCCTGAAACCAGTTCTCTTCAGATATTTCAGGCAGATGTTTCGATGCCGCACCGAGAAGAATAATGTTAACCACTCGGTTGTTACCAAGCTCTTTTGCTATTTCTCTTACAGGCAACATCAGGTTGGGAATTTTCATTTCACCCATGATCTTCTCTACATCGGGATACACAGCAGACCCGGTGTTCACCGTCATTGGTTCTATCTTTACATCACAGGTTATCAGTTCACCGTGGGGGGCAAGATAGCTGACCCACCTGAGGCTTTCCATCTTTTCCAGAGCGAGGATTACATCCGCAGCACCCTTTTCTACAAGAACGCTGTTAACCTTTTTCCCGAATCTTACATGACTTGACACCGAGCCACCCCTCTGGGCCATACCGTGAACTTCACTTTTCTTAACATCGAACCCGGAGCGCCAGGCTGCGCTGCATAGAACTTCACTGGCCATAAGAATACCCTGGCCTCCTGTTCCGCAGATAATAATGTTTTTTGTTCTACTCATTATATCACCCCCTCAAGGTCTTTAGAGAGAGCATCTTTAGGGCACACCTGCACACAGAGGTTGCAGTTGGGCCAGCAAAGAGTCTCATCTATAACAGGAATTCTTTTCTCTGCATCCCAGCTGATTGCGGGACATCCCAGCTTCACACACAGCTTGCAGTGAACACACTTATCCGGGTGGTGTTCTGCAACTGTTATCCGCTTTGGTTTGTACTGCATTATGCAGGGTCTTCTTGTGATAATTACGCTTAGTTCTTCTCTGGCGAATTCTTCTTCAAATGCTCTTTTCATCTCGGGAAGGTCATGGGGATCCACAACGCGCACATGCTTAACTCCACAGGCGAGAACCATTTTTTCAAGGTCAAGCACCGGTGCAGGTTCTCCCCGCAGGTTTTTACCCGTTGTGGGGTTTTCCTGGCCCCCGGTCATGGCGGTAAGACTGTTGTCCATAATCATTACCGTACCTGTACTTCCGTTGTAAACCATATCTATAAGACCGGTTATTCCGGAATGCACAAATGTTGATTCGCCAATGGCGCTAACAAGTTTCGGCATATCACTTCTGCCAACGGCTTTCTCTATTCCAGAGAGAACGCCTATTGCCGCACCCATACACACCACAGTTTCCAGGGCGTTGTAAGGCGGCATAAGACCAAGAGTATAACAACCTATATCGCCGGTAGAACTGGCTTTCATCTTCGATAGAGTGTGAAAAGCTCCCCTGTGCGGACAACCGGGACACAGAGCGGGAGGTCTTCCAGGAAGGTCAACTCCTGCAAACGTCAGGGGAAGAGCTTCTCCATTTTTAACACCTGTTCGTACAAGTTCCGGGTTAAGCTCTCCTTCCACTGAAATCAACTGGCTGCCTGTTCCGTTAACAAGGAATCTGGAACGAATTCTTTCTTCCAGATAAGGCTCCCCCTCTTCAACAAACATCACACTGTCAACCTGATCTATGAATTCGCCAATAAGCTTCCAGGGAAGTGGGTTTGTAAGCCCTAGTTTAAGAACACTGGCTTCCGGGTGCACCTCCTTCACATACTGATAGCTGATTCCGCTGGTGATGATACCTATGGATTTATCGCCCATTTCAATTCTGTTAAGCGAGCTGTGGTATCCCCATTCTTCAACAGCCTTTAATCGAGCTACAACCTTGGAATGCATTTTTCTGGCATTTGAAGGAATAGGAACTCTTTTTGCTATGTCTTTGGTGTAACCCTTTACCGGAACCTCTGTTCGGGATCCAACTTCTACCAGACTCTTCGAATGACAGATTCTGGTTGTAATACGCAGCAGCACAGGGGTATCAAACTCTTCGCTGATATCGTAACCCAACGCTGTGAAATCTTTAGCTTCCTGACTATCTGACGGTTCAAGAATTACTACCTTGGCAGCTCTGCCAAGAAGCCTGTTATCTTGTTCGTTCTGAGATGAGTGCATTCCCGGATCGTCGGCACTTACAATCACTATACCACCTGTTGCACCTATATAGCTGAGAGTAAAGAAAGGGTCTGCTGCAACATTCAGACCTACATGCTTCATGGTGGAAAGAACCCTTGCGCCACCAAACGATGCCCCTGCAATAACTTCCATCCCAACCTTTTCGTTGGGTGCCCACTGGGCGTCGATCTCTGGATATTCCTCTCCTATGGTCTCCATTATCTCCGTGGAAGGAGTTCCTGGATAAGAACTTGCAAAGTGAACGCCCTTTTCCCACGCACCTCTGGCAACGGCTTCGTTACCCGACAGGAACAGTTTTCCGGAATCGACTTCATTGAGCTTCTTCCTCATTGTCTGCCTTTCTTGATGTTTTGTCTACCAGGAGCTTGTCCGAAAACAGTACACTGGCATTTACATCCACACAATCGGTCACAATACCCGCGTATTATCATCAAATAGCGTTGCTATTATCTTCAAATCCGCACGAATTCTGACTCGATCCTGTGGCGTAACTGCACAGTGCTTATTGTCAGACAAGCTCCTAAATGTATTCTTTCTCTTCTTCAATTCTATCCATAACTCTCAATACACCTCTGGTGAGTGCCTCCAGCTCAGCCTCTCCGGGAAAAACAAGAATTTCCCCCAGGTACGAAAGATACTGTTTCAGAAGGTCTGTAACCCACGGGTTATACGCAATACCACCGGTGATAACAACGGCGTCCACATCCCCCTGCAGGGCTGCGGCCATTGCACCTGCTTCTTTGGCCATCTGGTAAACCATAGCCCGCAAAACGATATCTGACTTTTTGTCTCCCGCTTCAGCTCTCTCTCTTATTCTACCCACATGCTCTTCCTGAAGGTAGGCAAAAACCCCTCCCTTTTTAAGAAGCATCTTTTTAAGTTCGGAGGCAGTGTACTTTCCGCTGAAACACAGTTTTAGAAGACCTGTAACGGGAAGCCCTCCTGTTCTTGTTGAACTGAACGGACCATCGTCGTTCGCGTTGTTGGTATCTATCATTCTGCCCTTTCTAAGGGCGTTTACGCTGATTCCACTTCCCAGATGCATAACAACCATATTGAGCTTGTTCAGGGATTTGCCCAACTCTTCTGCTGCTTTGTATGCCACCATTCTGATGTTCAGCGCATGGCTGAGACTAACCCTGGGCAGCAGAGGATGACCACTGAGCCGTGCTTCTTCTACCATTTCATCTACGCAGACAGGATCCACAAAATATGCTGGAACATGTGCCTTCTGCGAAATTGCCCAGGCTATAAGAGCACCCAGATTTGAAGGGTGATCCGCCTGCAAAGTTGAACCATCCCTGATATCATCAAGAAGTTTCTCGTTAACAAGATAGGTGCCGCTTTCAAGAGGCTTGAATGTTCCCCCTCGGCCCACCACTGCAGAGAGATCTTCCAGTTTGTATCCCTTTTCTTCCAGAATTCCCAGAACTATATCTCTGCGAAAATTCATCTGGTCAAATGTAGTGGAAAACCTTTCAAGTTCTGAAGGATCGTGGTGTACACCCTCTTCAAACAACAGCTCTTCATCTCTGTAAAGGCCAGCTTTCGTGGAAGTTCCGCCTGGGTTAACCGCAAGTATCAGCCTGTTTTTCATTTTCTGCTCCCCGCCACCACGGCACCAAGAGCAAGGCTGTTCAGCTTGGTCGAGGAAGTGTCCGACCGGCTGAGCATTACTATAGGTGCCGATGCCCCGGCAATTATTCCTCCAACGTCTGTGTTTGTCATGTACATAAAGCCTTTGGCAAATATGTTACCGCATGCAATATCATGTGTTACCAGCACGTTTGCTCTGCCTGCAACAGGACCCTGCATTTTTTTGATGGCTGCCGCTTCCGGATCCATTGCTCCATCAACCGCCACAGGGCCGGCAACATCCATCCCGGGTATTCCTTCTTCCGCTATTTCTTTCCAGAGAAGCGTTTCCGGCATTTTCTCATTGGCAACTTCAACGGCAGCCAGAAGAGCTATCCTGGCACGATCTGCTCCCAGTTTCAGTATTATGTCTGCTGCGTTGGAAGCTATCTGTATTGCTTCATTTTTGTCAGGATGGATGTTCATCCCTCCGTCTGTGATAGCCACAAGGCGATCCTGCCTGGGCGCGTGAACCACTGCAATATGGCTAAGAACTCTTCCCGTTCGAAGGCCCACTTCCTTGTCGAGCACTGCTTTCAGGAAAATAGATGTCTTGATAAGCCCCTTCATGAGCATTCCGGCTTCGCCGGAACTCACAAGACCAACGGCCTTCAGCGCAGCTTCGTGGGGATCTGTGCAGTTCACAACTGATACGTCATCTGGCAAATCTCTTCCCAGTTCTGCAAGAGATTTGTTAACCTCTTCTTCGGAACCAACAATAATGCTTCCGGCGAAGCCTGAGTCTGATGCTTCTATCAAGGCTTTCAGCGAAGAAACATCATGGCCCATGGGAACTGCAACAGTCGAACCGGAAAGAGCCCTGGCAGCCTCCCTTATCTCGGTAAAATTGGACAGCAATGGAACCTCCATTTTCTATGGGATTTACACTCAACAATAGATATGATACTATGATTGAAAATTGCATATTCTGCCAGACCCTGGAAGGAGATAATCTGACTCTTAATGAATTGTGGAGTGGAGCGCAGGCAGTTGTATTCGATTTTGACGGTGTTCTTGCAGACAGCGAACCTTTCTACAGGAAGTCATGGAACTCTGTTCTTGAAAAGTACGGGCACTCTGTTTCCGAAGAAATATACTGGAAATACTGGGCCTTTCTGGGTCATGGCCTTGAAGGCGAGATGCAAAGAACAGGTCTTGTTGTTCCTGATCTGGAAGCCGCCCGTGTACAGCAGCGTTCAATTTACACCGGGTACAGTACAAACGGTGATATTCCACTGTTTCCGTTGGCCGCAGAAGTTCTTGATGCCGTTTCCCGCTTAAAAAAATGTGTTATCGCTTCGAACACACGTAGTTCTCTTGTACGATCTATTCTTGAGAGCAGGGTAGATAGATTTCCCGCTATCATTGGAGGGGAAGGGCTGAGATCCAAACCCTTTCCTGACATATTTCTCAAAGCATCTGAATACCTTTCTGTAGAGCCCTGCAGGTGCCTTGTTTTTGAAGACGCCTGGAAGGGTATAAAAGCAGCAGAGGAAGCAGGAATGCCAGCCATTCTTGTAAGAAATGGTTACAACACCGGCCTGCAGGCTCCAGGTGCAGCCTGTGAAATAGCTGGCCTGAAAGAACTGCATCTCTTTTTGAAGGACTTGGGTAATGGGTGATCTTGTCATGTATAACATATCAGTAGTGCCGGCTGTTTTGCTGGCATCAGGGCTGGCTCTTTGCTTTTTCGGCAGGAAGATCGTTCCTTTTGCCCTTGTTGTGGCTTCATTGATAACGGCTTTCCTCTACTCTGGTCCTCTTCTCTCCTCTGTTACAGACAATACACTTGTTTTGCGATTTGGACCTTTGGTTCTTTCTGTTGTTTTTGCTGTACTCGTGTCTTTTCTTTATCGGATTGCTTTTTTTGTTGCAGGGCTGTTCATTGGGTTTTTCATATCTTCCGCTGTGTTTCCAGATTTACACATGCTTTATAAACTCGCTGCCGCCCTTGTTGCCGGTTCTCTTGTTTATGTGTCAAGAAATTTTGTATTCTCGGTACTTACTTCTGTTATGGGAGCCGGGCTCACAGCAACTGGTTCTGTTAATCTGGTTGCCTGGGCCGGTATCTCTGCCGGTGTAACAGTCTACTGGATCGTTTATGCGGTAACTGCAGTGGCCGGTGTTCTGTATCAGACCATCGGAAACAAAGGAAGGAAATAACTTTGTCTCAACGATTTACAGACTACGGAATTGTCCTTGCCGTGGTTCTTCTTCTCTCCGGGCTCTTCAGGTTATCCCGATATCTTCTTGGTATTTTCATCAAAAACCGCGAAAATAACGGAGCAGAATTCTCTTCCGACCTGGCTCTAGTATGGGGCATGCGCTTCCTACTGGGTGGTATGCTGCTTCTCCCTTTTGTAACCAGTATACTGGCTTTTCTGCAAAATCGTCATCTGATTGGCGGAATGCCCCTGCACCTGGGCTTAACCGCCGTCTCGGTTGTTCTTTTCAGCTTCGCGGAAGATCTGTTCCGAGATTACAACAGGTACGGAACTGTATCTCTCAAGCCTGTGAGATGGCATTTCAATACTCTTGTTTTCCCTGTGCTTGCTTTCTGGGTAGTTGGCTGTGTATTTCTAAGCCCCCTGTTTTATTCGGGTTTAACAATTTTACTGGTTGTTTTTTACAGACTCTGCCTACACTTCAGAAAAGCACCAGAACCTTCCGGTAAAAAGAAGAAAAGAAGGAAATGACTCAAACCAAGATTCTTCACATAATTACAAAGATGGCTGTTGGCGGTGCTCAGATGAATACTCTGATAAGTTGCAGGGAAATTACCAGAATGGGTTATCCTTCTGCTGTTCTCACCGGCCCTGAGATATCTCCGGAGGGTACATTCAGTGATCTTTCAGACAAGTATGGTATCCCTGTTTTTACAGCACCACATCTTATCAGAAGGCTATCCCTTTACCATGATTTCAGAGCTTTCTTTGAAATTCGCAGAATCATAGACAAGAATCAGTACTCAATAGTTCACACTCACGGTTCAAAAGCCAAGTTTCTCGGCAGGCTTGCCGCTGCGAGCGCAAAAACGCCTGTGAAAATAGTTCAGACTGTTCACGGATGGTCCTTTTTTGATACCATGCCTGTTTTGCAGAAGGCTTTCTACTCTGTTCTCGAAAGATTCGGTTACAAACTGGCTCATGCCAACATAGTTGTCAGCCCCCATGACATCAAGAAAGGTGTCAACTGGGGAATAGGAAAACCGGAAGATTATCAGCTGATACGAAGCGGAGTTGAATTTGAGTCATTCCTTTCCCAGCGGGGAAACAACCGCAAGGCCAAGAAGCGGCTTGGTATTCCACAGTCATGTCCTGTTGTCGGTACAGTAATAAGACTGGCCTCACAGAAACACCCGGAAGCTATTGTTGACGTTGCCGGTAAGGTACGTAAACTGTTCCCTGATGTAAGGTTTCTGATAGTGGGAGACGGTCCCCTGGCAGGTTACATAAAGCAATACATCACCGAGAAAAATCTGGAAAATAATTTCATGATGCTGGGGAGCAGAAAGGATATCGCTGATATTCTTCCTGCTTTCGATGTTTTTCTGCTCACATCGCGAAGCGAAGGGCTTCCAAGAGCTATGCTTGAAGCTCTTGCCGTAAAAATACCAGTGGTTGCCACTGATGTCGGTGGAATTGCTGAGCTGGTAAATGGTCTTAAAAACGGCTTTTTGTGCGGTCACGGAGATATTGGCTGCCTGGCAACGGGAGTAATAAATCTTCTAAAATCCCCTGAACTGCGCTCATCTCTGCTCTCTACTGTAGACCAGGATCTTGCACCTTTTTCGGCCAAAATTATGGTAGAGCAACTGTTTCAGCTCTACACATTCCTTGTAAAAAACATGTAGCCGCGCTGACAGATACCAGCACGGCTACTCTTCATATGAAACAAAACTACGGTGCTTCTATAGCACTCACCGGGCATACTGCAGCACATGCTCCGCAGTCGATGCAAACTGCAGCATCAATAACGTATGGTGTTCCCTCTTTGATGCACTCGACAGGGCATTCTCCCTGACAGGCACCGCAACTGATGCAGGTATCGTTAATTTTGTAAGCCATGAAAACCTCCGTTTTAAACTATCTTCACAAATTACACCGGGTTTCTCCGGCTCCTTAATATACTAAGAATCCTGTCAAGCTCGTCCAGTGAGCTGTATTCAACTTCCAGTTTGCCTTTACCTCCAGAGTCTTTAAGAAAAACTCTTGTTCCCAGAATCCTCTGCAGCTCTGTTTCCAGCTGTTTTATTTCCGGAATAACAACTGCTTTTTTCTTTGCCGGTTTCTTTCCTGAACCTTTTCTTACTGCATCTTCCAAAGCTCTTACGCTGTATCCCCTTGCCAGACTAGTTCTTGCGTATCTAACCATTGATTCTTCATTTGGTAAACCCAGCAGAGCTCTTCCGTGTCCCATTGAAAGTTTACCAGATCGTACCATTGCTTTTACAGCCTCCGGCAATTCCATAAGCCTCTGAAAATTGGCAATGGCTGAACGGCTGATTCCAACCTGTTTACCCAGTTCTTCCTGGGTCATGCTGAATTCACTGCAGAATCTGCTGAATGCCTCAGCTTTTTCCATGGGATTAAGATCTTGCCTCTGAATGTTCTCAATCAGGGCAAGAGCCATCATCTGCCTGTCATCTGCTTCTCTAACGTAAGCAGGAACCGTCTCAAGACCTGCGATTATTGATGCCCTCAGTCTTCTTTCTCCGGCAATCAGTTGAAAACGCTTTTCCTTTTCTCTCAGCACAAGTGGTTGAAGAACCCCCTGCTGCCTGATTGACTCTGCGAGAGAAGAAAGCTCTTCATCATCCCAGTCGATCCGTGGCTGAAAGGGATTGGGGTCAATGGAACCAACAGGAATATCCGCAGGCACACCTTTTACCGTTTCCGTTTCCGGTGCCGAAGGAAGTAGAGATTCCAAACCCCGTCCCAGTGCTCTTTTCTTTTTCATCTTGCCAGTACCTCCCTTGCAAGACTCATGTAACTCTTTGCACCACTGGAAAATGCATCATACAGAATAACAGGCTTCCCGAAACTGGGAGCCTCACTCAACCGAACATTTCTGGGTATGCGGGTTTTAAAAAGGGCTTTCCCAAGATATTCGTCAGCCTCTTCTTCTACCTCTCTGCTAAGCTTGAGACGCTTATCGTACATCGTAAGAACAACTCCAAAAATTGAAAGGGCCTTGTTCCAGTGAGCTTTAATTCTTTTTATTGTGTCTACGAGATGAGACAAGCCCTCCAAGGCATAGTACTCGCTTTGCACAGTAAGAATTACTCCATCTGCGGCAACAAGCGCATTGATGGTAAGAAGACCCAATGAAGGAGGACAGTCGATAAGAACGTAATCATATTTTGATAGATTTGAAGCAGCAAGAGATTGGGCGAGGAAGAATTCTCTTTTTTCCTGTGACGCCAGCTCTATCTCTGTACCGGCAAGGTGTCTTGCACCTCTAACAAGATATAGACCATCCACTTCTGTCGTTACAGTACATTCTTCAAGAGAATGCTCACCTGAAATAAAGCTGTGCACTCCGTAAACATCCGCCTCTTTGTTTCCAAGACCGCTTGTTGCATTCGCCTGGGGATCAAGATCTATAACCAGCACCTCTTTATCGTGAACAGCAATACTGGCCCCAAGGTTGATTACAGTGGTTGTTTTACCAACTCCACCCTTCTGGTTAGCCACAGCAAGAATTCTGGTCATTCGGTCACCTTTCCGCTTAATTCT
>CAZRXU010000025.1:0-26113 GCA_964604135.1 uncultured bacterium
CCGTATCAAAACTGGTGCAGGGATATTTGTTGCCACTATTTTTCAATGAATTCAATATCAGCCAGATGTCTGTAACGCCCTGAAGCTTTCTTATTTTTGATCAGGTCGGCTTTTGATATTACGCTGATGTCAACTCCATCGATTTGTATGGTGTTTCTTCGCTCGTAACATTCGCTGAATCTGATTCCATCGGCTTCATTGATAATGTCAATCTGAATTGGGGCTCGCCCCATTCTGAACACATTCCCCTTTTCCTTGAATACCTCACTATCCACAGTGGGAGCTCAAAATGTGAAAAGGGCAAGCTGTAGTTTTCTTATGTTATCGTCATCTGTTGCAATCACAATATCCTTTGTTGCCCTGGGATTTCCATAGAGACCAACAGCCCAGCCTCCCAGAAGCAGATAATGAACATCACTATCGTTTAAGGATTGTATAAACTCTTTGAAGTCTGCCGGTAGTTGCTTCAGACCCATAAAAGCATTCTCTTAGATAAGTGACAGTCGCAAATCTTTCAGATGCATCGGTTCGTTCGAGAATCTGCCTCTCTTTTCTTGCCAACTCTCTGAAGTTTCCAATACTGACTGCTCTTCGATCCATATTGTTTTGTGTATACTTCCTTTGAAGAATATCCAGCTCCGATAATACAGGCAAGCTCTGACTTCAGAGTAACAGAACTGGTAAATCTACCGCAACATATTGCAAAATAACACCATGGTGAATCTGCTGCAAGCTGAGAAGCTTGGCCAAGATATAACGCAGGCATTAGACACCACACAAACGGCTGCAAAACACGCCAATCATTATCAAACAGCGTTGCTACTCCGTGCTACCGTTCTGGACATCCCGCTATTGCCTTCGTTACTCTTTCTTCAAATCCGCACGCGTTCTGACTCGATTCTGTAGCGTAACTGCACAGCGCCTATTGTCAGAAACACTTCCGGGCCTCAGACAGACAGAGATCTGACTTGTCTCTGCCCGTCACGTCAGAGTTACTTTTAGTGATACCAGTTATCTCAGAATCACCAGCTTCCTGGATGTTTCCTCTTCAGCTGAGAATTTTAGGAAATAAACGCCTGGCGTCAGGTCTGAAACATCTATAGTCACAGTAGAGTTCACAGGCGTATACCCTGTTGTTTCGGTTGCAAGGCGGCCGGAGATATCGTACAGACTCAGAGTCCAGTTTTGCTGACTTCCTGAAAACAGACGAATGCTTACAGATTCCTGCGAAGGGTTTGGAAATGGTGCTCCCATTGGTGAGGTTACAGGTGAGCCACCTGATATTCCGGTGGAACCCTCGTAGGCTCCTGCGATTGAGATATCGTCTATATAGAAACCTGCGCCTGTGCTTGCGTCATCATTGGATTCGAAAAGGAACTCGACCTGAACAGTTGTTCCGGCATCAATTCCGGAGAGATCGTAAGAGAATGGTACCCATCCTGTACCGATTCCCTTTCCGCTGGAACCGAGAGCGCCTCCAGACCCTATAAAGGAGAGGGTGTCTTGAGTACTGGCAGTGATGTTGTGTATTATCAGGTAGATGCCGTCGCTGCCGTAGATGGCTACATCGAATGATGTCCAGAACTCTATAGAGGCATTTGGAGCCAGAACAAGTTCGGGTGACAGAAGCCCGCAGCTCATGTTGGCTACATAACCGCTGCTGTCGCCGCAGAACCACGAATGGCTTGTGGAATGACTATTGGTGTCGGTGATGTTCCACATGTCGCTGGTGCCGGAGTGCGTCCATCCTGAAGCTCCAGACTCCACATCGTTTGATATTCCCGTAGCACCCACAGTGAGCCGCATGGAGTCTTCAGCTGCATAACCGGCAGTTACTGAAGCCATATCAAAATGGAACCAGGGGAAAGCCGTTGATGGTGCGCTGGAAGAGAGTGCGCAGGTAAGAGAGAATGTGCTGATGCTGTCTTCAGGAATTGAGGCTACCCATGCGGAGTCTTCAGACCAGCTGACCCAGGAGGGATAACTAGACATCTTCAGGCTAACTCCCTCTGCTGCGAGTAGACCCAGGTTGGCAATATTCAAGTCGAGCTGGAATGTTTCTCCCGGTTCCGGTATTCCGTTGTTGTTTCCACCGGTTTCATCATCTACAGAGTATGTTGTGAAATACAGACCCGGGGCATAGACAAGAAGAGGTATGGTGATGTTCCATGTACCCTCTCCAGATGTTATTTGACCTGTAAGAGTTACAACTGAACCTGTTGTAGCTGTGGTGTTTACTGTCAGGCCCAGCTCGGCAGAGCCTGCAACTTGACTTCCAGCGGCAATATCACCAAAAGAGCTTGATTCCTGGGTAAGAGTTCCAGGACCAGTTACGGAAGTAATACTTAAGGTAACTCCTGTGAGGTTTTCATTGCCCTGGTTAAGAAGGGTGACGGCAAGCCCTGCTGTACATCCCGGCGAGAGATGACCGAAGTTTCCGGAATCATTGATTACCAGCTGGGAAATAACCGGATATGGCCCGGTAGACTGATTGATTGTAACGGACTTTCTTTTCACCCCAGGGCCCGTAACTGTTACAGTAACGCTTCCAGTAACAGGCTGAGCCAGGGTGAAAGAGTACCGGCCGGTCGCATTCAGCTCTGTGGTTTCGTAGTTGCTTCCTTCATCGTGAACGCACACAGTCAGCCCCTCCGGATTGGTTCCGGAGATCTGGACGGGAAAGATTGAGGTGTTGGATGTTACTACATCAGGGCAGAGAACGCTTACTTCAACAGGTGTTTTCCTGTAGGGCCTGAATGAAGGATCGCCAAGCAGGTTTACTTCATACTGGTGCCATCTGTAAACATTTTCCCACTGGCTGTAGGGGATGAAGTACTGTTTTGTCTGCGCCAGTATCTCTCCCAGAGTAAGCGACCAGTCACCGTAGAGGTAGTCGAAGAACAGGTGATCCAGTGCATCGGAGTATCCGTAAAGAGGGTTACCTGGCGAGCCCCATCCGTAGCTGGAGTTGCCAATGTACGCTATGCAGCCACCGTTGGAGTTTGTAACGAAATGCTCTGCGATTGCATCGAAATCAAATGCAGCACTCCAGCACCCGATTGAATACATAACTGCCGCAAATCTTCCATCGGAATTAATTGCATCAACATTGTCAGGATACATGAAGCCATCACCAACGCCAATAGTGTTGTACCACGCATGGCCATCGTGGTTTACAAGGTTCTGCCCCAGATTGAACGCTGCCATCACCGTGTTGATGTTTTCGTTGCCAAGAGCGCTGTAGAGCTTTGTGACAGAAAGGTAGTCAGGCAGAAAGTGCTCATCGATGTAGTCTTTGCTGTCTCCGGAGTTGGTGTACGGATCTGCCCAGAGAACTTCAGCCATGAACAGAACACTCTCATAGAAATCTTGTTGCACGCAGTCTTCATAGGATACGATGTTGTTGACGAATGTCTGGGCCTCAGACACATTCTCAACAGCTGCTCTGCCAACAAAGATGTCTGGATGCAGGTCTACATTGTCGGCGATCTCACCGAAGACATTGTTGCCGTTTGCATCCCATGTTCCGTCAAGATCAGAGAAGTAAAGATCGCAGGGGAGTGTATCTTCTCTGGGGTGATAACCGGCTTCGCAAGTCATGGCATAAGCATATCTGAAAGGCACCAGATCGGTGTCGCCTCCCAGAAGCAGGTAATCAAGACCGTTCTGAGTGTAGTAGTTTTTTATGTAATTACGAAGTTTTTCTGCATTGTCTCTTCCAGAAGAGCTTGAATACACAGTACTCATAGTAACAATTTCGGCGTGAATGCCCTGATCAGTTCTTCTATCTGCTAGCACCTGGAAAGCGGTTTGTAGAGAAGAGTCAGTAACAATCAGCATTTTTTTGTAATCTGAATCTCTGCTGCCGGAGCTGAAAGCTCTGTCTGAAAGAGGGGCGGTTACAAGCTTCACCTCAAGGGAAACCAGTTTCTGAAGCTCACCTGTTACAGGGTTCCAGCGAAGGGGTGTAACAAGAATCTCTGCTTCAGGCAGACCATTTATAAAACCTGTGCCGGACAGCCGTGCAGGTTCTGCAGGCCAGAATTTGTCAGCAAGATATATTTCGTCAGTGCCTGTAATTGTGGAGGCTTCGGCTTCAAGAATCAAAGGTGTCGGAGCAGATAGAGGAGAAACGGAGATGTTGCTGGCAACTGTTTCCCATACAGCTCTGGATTCCAGGGAAACAGCTCTCGCGCCTGAAGGCAGAGGTACAGCCCATGGCAGTTCCGGAAGAGATGGTAGCCCCTCTTCAGTTCCCGGATAAGCACCCCCCAGATGGGGAACAATACCTGCGGAAACTGTTTGCAGAGTGAAGTCTGCCATCAGTTCAGAAGGAAGTTGTGCGGTAATCTCTGTTGCAAAAACGGTTGCTGCTGTCAGCAGCGCAAGAATCAGTGCGGTTTTCATGAGCCCCCCTGCCGTTTGAATTCGTATTTATATACGCCACAGATACCTAGTATTGAGTATCCCTTCATGCTTGTCAACAGACTGGATTCTGATGTAAATTGTTCCAGTTCTGCACGGAGCAGCTTTGGGCCATCTGCGTGTTTCAGGTAAGCTGAAACTTACGGTATTACGCTGGTTAGAAGCAAATTGTTGCATACATTACTCAAGGAGCGCAATCCTCTGTACTGAGATACGGCAACAGGAAGATGGTGTAGCTGTTTTTCGGTGGGGTTAGTTTTGTGGTGTTGCTGTAGCATCTCCTTTCACATATTCGTTGAACCACATGAGCTGTTCCCAGATCACGTGTTCCAGACTTTCCCTGGCCCTGTAGCTGTGATCTTCGAAGGGCAGCAGCACCAGCCGGGCTGTTCCACCTGAACCGCGAACAGCTTCATAGAGAATTTCCGACTGGAAGGTGCGGGTTCCTGGGTTCGAGTCGTCATCACCGTGGATAATAAGGATGGGTTCATTGATCTGGTCTGCAAAGAAGAGCGGCGACAGCTGTATGTAAACATCCCTGGCCTCGAACAGCGAACGGCGCTCGGACTGAAAGCCGAATGGCTGGTTCGTTTTGTTATAAGAACCGCTGCGAGCGATTCCAGCCTGGAACAGATCTGTGTGAGCCAGAAGATTGGCAACCATGAGTGCGCCGTGACTGTGGCCGATCACACCAATCCTGTTTGGATCCGCTATTCCCATCTCAACAGCTTTGTTTACCGCTGCTTCGGCATCAGCTACCAGTTGCGGCACAAAGGTATTGTATGTGGTCTCGGGGTCACCGATCATTGGCATGGCCGTATGATTAAGCACGGCATAACCCTGCAGCAGGAAGAACAGCTGTGACGCTCCATAAACACGCATGAAGCGCTGGGCCGAACCGCTAACTTGGCCAGCAGTGGCAGCGCTGGAGTATTCGCGCGGGTAAGCATCAATAACCGTGGGCAGTGGTGTGCCTTCCTGATAGCCAGGCGGCAGGTACAGATGGAAGCTAAGAGGAACGCCATCGTCACGCTGATAGTGTACTATACGCGTCTCAATCTCTCTCAATTGGGGCGCAGGATCTTCAAAACTTGTTACAGGTACGCGGGTTAGTGCTCTGGTTGCTTCACCATCTTCAGCGTCAATTTCCTCACCCAACGTGGCAAGGTAGTAGTTGGGTACTTCAACGCTGGATTCAGAACGCAGCACAAAGCTATGATCAGAGCCTGCAAACGCAACAAAGTACTGATAATGCTCCGGATCGCAACGGAACAGTCGCCGGGTTTCCCCAGAGTTCAGGTTTCTCAGATCCAGGAATGGGCGGTCACCCTGTTCTGTGGCACCTGTTCCTCTGAAGTAAACAGCATCACCAACCTGGTGCATCACTCGCTGACCGTTGGCCAGCTGCCGGAAAACCGGGCTGCCAGGGTTCCCATACCGGTCTCCTGTATTGCGGTCATACCACAGGCGTGCAGTACCTTCGTCCACATCCAGAATCCACACGTAAAGCCACCGGCGCATGCGCTGGTACTGGCCAAGCACCAGCGTGCCGTCTTCGGTGCCCCATGCCATCTTCCATGCCCGGTGTTCGGCCCTGTAAATTTCCTGGGGCTCTTCGGTAAACGGTGCATCGAGTTTCATGAGTTTGTCCCTGTAAGGCACTTCTGCCACCGGATCACCACCGTCGAGAGCTTCAAGCCAGAAGAGTTCGTGCGGTGCTGTAGCTCGCCATGCTACAGAGCGCGGCCCCACAGGTACGCCATGGGCTGGAACTTCATCTGCCAGGGGAAGAGATGCAACGCCTGCAACCAGTTTTCCCCTGTCATCCCACACCTCTATCTCTCTGGGAAATCTCCACCAGCCTACCTGATGTGACCAGGGGCCGACAAGACGCTCCGCGAGAATGTATTCTCCATCTGGCGAGAACTCTACATTGTAGTAGTGTGCCCTGTTGCCAATAATAGTTACACTGTTTTCCGCAGGGTCGACAATTACCGGTTCGCTTTCGCAGTAGTAATCGAACAGGTCATCGTCATAGGCGGTTTGAAGCAGATCCCGTGCTTCGTATGTGGATCGTGCAGAAGCACCAATTCCCTGTGTTACCATAGGCCCTGCTGGAATAACCGGAGGTTCGGGAACCTGCCCCCGCTCTGGAATCTGCAGTACCACCAAGCGCTGCTGATCGGGAAGCCAGCGGATAGCAGTTCCGAGAAGGGGATTGAGGGCGATACCCTCAACTTCAAACAGGTCGCCTTCCTGTGAGCCAATCCACAGAGCAACATGGTCTGACAGGCCCACAGCAAGGGCAAAATGCTTTCCGTTGGCGGTAAATACAACATTGTGGATCTCGGCACCATCAGGCAAATTCAGGGAAGTAACCTCACCACTCTCTACCTGAACCAGCCGTGGAGAGGTACCTCCATGACGACCGTGTATACTGTTGAGTGCAGGATTGACCCTGATACCGGCCAGCTTGTGCATTGGTGCGGCAATCTCAGAAAGAGAGGGGTAAAGTACCGGGTCAGCCAGCAACAGGTACTCACCTGTGGGTGCCGTCCAGACCCATGGAAGTTGAGGTGCGTAAAGTACATCCAGAAGCTCTTCAGGAGGTGACTGCCATTCAAGTGTAGACTCAAGATTGCCGTTGGATGCTTCTGCTTCAGGCAGTACCAGAAAAGCCACTGAAGCTGCCGCAAGAAAACCTGCAGATACCATGAAATTTCGTTTCACACCGACCTCCTGTGCATGAATGCAGATAGAACATGTCCTGTTTTGTACCAACCTAATTCAACCACTTTCTTATGAGAACGGAAAAAGCAATTTCCAGCAATTCTGGCACTGTATGGCGCAGATTTTCTGTATTTATCGCCTTCGATTCTGCACCCCCGGAGCATGAAAGTTACAATAACAGGAATGCAAAGCAATCACAATGTGTATGGCGTTGAGGTGAACATTTGTTTAGTATAGATGTATGAGAAAACCTATACTTTTCTGGGTAAAAAGTGCATACAGCTTCGCGTGGGGTACAGACCTCCCGGAGTTTCTGTCTAAGGAAGCAGCCATATGCGGCTTTGGCGGTGCTATGTTGGCTGATACAGGGGGAGTGTACGGTCAGCACCGTTTTGCTGTAGCAGCAACAGATATTGGTATAAAAGGTATTGCCGGGGCAGAATTACAGACTGCTGCAGGTGTTATGGTGGTAGGGGCTTTTGCGTCAGGATGGGGGCAGCTAAGCAGGCTTGTTACCTCGATTCATCTGGAAGAAAGGGTTAGCCACACAGAGGCATTTGCAGATTCAAACCAGCTTTTCTGTATAGCAAAAACTTCCCTTCAGGGGATACAGGTTAAAGCAGAGGGATGGAGAGGGCAAGTTTACATTCCCGTTCTGCCGGGTGAGGCTGATCCGATCTGTCCTTCAGGAGTTCTTCCCCTTGCCTGTTACCCGTCTATGTATGTTAAACAAAGTGCCTCTGTGGTACATTCAATTTTGAGGAAGTCTGACGAACTGCTTCCGGAACCCCATGTTCAGACGAAGCCTGTGTTCTCCTGCCGGAAGCAGCTTCCAGTCTACACACCTGAATTGTGGAAATCCGCTCCTCTTGCTCTGAAAAACAATCTTCGTCTGGGTGAACTTTTGTGTACCCTTCCTGTAAAGAGTTTTTACAGGCCACCGGTGTTGTCTGAAGATGACTGCACACAACTCAGAAAAATACTGTGGCCTGAGCTGAAAAAAGCATATGGCAGAAGTGGGGCTGCCGAGAAGAGGCTTACCGATGAACTTCGTGAATTGAACAACGCCGGGCTGTGCGGCTATTTCCTTGTTTTTTACCGAATAATCACCTACTGCCGCACTCGTGGAATAATGGCAGTAGCCAGGGGATCTGCTGCAGGAAGCCTTGTTTCCAGGCTTCTGGGCCTTTCTGCCATCTGCCCCATACGGTATGGCCTTTCCTTTTCTCGGTTTTTTAATCGTCTTCGCGATGATCCTCCAGACATAGATCTCGACATAGACGGAGTCAGGCGTGATGAGGTTTACAAATGGTTTCTGAAGGAATGGGGAAACAGAACAGCAGCTGTTTCCGCCACAGTTACTTTCAGAACAAAGTCGGCTGTAAGGGCAGCTGCAGCAGCATTCGGAGTGTCACGGGACGAAACAGATGTGCTTGCAAAACTGTCGCGTAGCCCGTGGAATCCCGTCTGGAAACAGCCCCTTCCAGCAGAGGTTATGCGAAAGGCAGAGCTGCTTAAAGGGCTGCCTTCCCACCTGATGCCACACCCGTGCGGCGTGGTTGTGGGGGAAGGTCTTATAGATTCAACCACACCTGTTGAGATGTGTGCAGGCGGACTTCCCGTTACACAGCTGGATATGCATGGTGTTGAATACACCGGTCTTATCAAGATGGATCTTCTGGGGCAGAGGGGGCTAACATCTCTTTCCATCGCATCAGGCGAAACAGACCCTGTGAAGCTTGTAAACAGCAGTGTTCTCAGCAGCAGAACGCTTGAGCTCATAAACAGCGGCAGTACAATAGGCGTTCCTCACATAGAAAGCCCAGCAATGCGCGGCCTCCTCAAAAGAATGGAAATTCACTCTGTAGAAGATGTATCACGGGCACTGGCGCTGGTAAGGCCGGGTGCCGCCTCAGGTGGAGGAAGAGACAGGTACATGGCCGGTGGGGAAAGCAATATTCCGCCTCAGCTTCGCAATATCCTCAGAGAAAACCGTGGGGTAATGCTGTATCAGGAGAATGTAACGGAAGCGGCGTGTGTGCTTCTGGGGCTTACACCGGCTGAGGGTGATCTTATGCGAAGAAGGCTGAAGAGACGGCAAGTTGATAAAGACGAAGTAATTAGCAGATGCAGGAAGAACGGATTGTCTGAGGAAACCGCTGCCAGGGGCTGGGAAATGCTTTCAGGTTACGCAGGGTACGGTTTCTGCAAGGCTCACTCCATGACCTATGCTGCAGTTGCTTCAGCCTATGCAGGTATCAAAGCGGAAAGGCCTGCTGCAGCCATGGCTTCTTTTCTAGCGGCCGGGGGAGGCTTTTACAGGCACCCTGTTTACATAGAAGAGGCAAGAAGGCTGGGACTGCGCATACTTCCTCCAGATGTAAACAGCTGCGAATGGTTCTGCACATCTCCTGATAACCGCAGTATCATGCTGGGTATGGGTTATCTGGCAGGTATGGGAGAGAACGAATTCGAAAAAATTAAAAAATCAAGGCCCTACACCCATCCGGTGCAGATCAGGGCTTTCGGTACGGGTCTGAAACTGGCTCTGAACATGGCTGCAGTCGGTTGTTTCGATTCCATGGAAATGAACCGGCCGCAGGCTGCATGGTGTGTGAAGGAGGGGGTCTGTTCTCTGTTTCCCCTGGGTATACCACCTCCGGCACTTCCGCGCTTCATCCCGTCTGTACGGGCATCAAAGGAGCTGGAGCTTATGGAAGTTACCTGCGAAGCCCATCCGCTTGCGTTTATGAAAAGGCCTGCGGGAACCACTCCCATAGCATACATGCCGGAAAGGGGAAACTCTTTGATATGGGGAAGAGTTGTTACCGTAAGACCTCTGAAAGGGGGAACCGGCTTCCTCATGGTGGAAGACGATACGGGAATTGCGGATGTATTCGCCCCTTTCCCGTGGTACAGGAAGGCATCAGTACTTCTTAGGCGCCCAGGTGCAACACTGCTGCTCCGCTGCGAAAGAACAGCGGAGCGAACAGTGGTACTTGAAGTGCCTGAGTAGTTACTGTGCCTGTTTGAACAGGTGAATGTCTGTCTGCGGGAAGGGAATAGGTATGCCTTCAGCATCAAGACGGAGTTTAATACTCTCATTCAGAGCAAAGAAAACATCCCAGTAGTCTGGTGTTTTTACCCACGGACGAACCACAAGATTTACAGAGCTGTCTGCCATCTCTACAACGCCCACAAACGGAGCAGGGTCTTTAAGAACTCTCTGATCTTTTACTATCTCATCCATAAGTACATCACGCACTGTTTTAAGATTACTGTCGTACGAAACGCCAACGGTTAGGTCGATTCTGCGGATTTCCTCGGCGGTGTAGTTTGTTATGGAGCCGCCGATAAGTTTGGAGTTGGGAATGATGATCTTCTTGTTGTCAACTGTTTTAAGTGTTGTGGCCAGCAAGCTGATAAGCTCAACAACACCTGAGTCACCGCCTGCCTCTATGTAGTCTCCAATTTTAAAAGGCCGAGTTACCATAAGAATAACGCCAGCAGAAAGGTTGGAAAGTGACCCCTGAAGAGCAAGGCCGATGGCAAGTGCGGAAGCTCCCAGTATGGCAACAATGGATGATGTTTGAACACCAAGCTGCCCAAGGGCGGCCACCACGATGAATGCCATGAGAGATACATAGGCGATAGAGCACGAAAAGTTAACAACTGTCTCGTCAACCTTTTTCTTCAGAAGGGCTTTCCGCACCGTCTTTTTTATGGCCGCCGCAACCCAGCGTCCTATAACTACTATTGCCAGGGCGATAAGTATTTTCAACCCGTAAGTTGAAAGCATACCCGGCAGTGAATCCAGAAATTCTTTCATTCCCTTGTTCCTCCTTACGTTTTTTTGAAACCTGAAAGAATTATAACAACAGTTACATGAACAGGTAACCCGGAACGAAACACAAGAATGCTCGCTGCATTGCCATTGATGGGGTCTGTATAGGAAGGCCAAGAAAATTCCAGAGAATCCTGATCAGGGCAGGTTATACTCCCAGGGATGCGCACAAAGTGTGGATCAAGATGGATCGCTGGCAATCAGTAATGAAACGAGAAGTACGTTTTGTTATGAGCCTCGCGTGGTTCAGAGAGCATGGACTTTCGTTCCTGCACGATTTTACTCTCGTTTTTTCTCGATCCTGAATGGATTGGCTGCTGACCGAAGAGCGTTTGCATCTTTGTGGCCTTTGTTACATATCAGCATTTAGTCATGAGAAGCGAAAGTTTACAAAACAGGACAAGGCAAAACAGAGGAAGACAACATTTAAAAGGCATCTGAAAAAGCAGCAGGGATTATAGAAACTAACCCGGGTTTTCTACAGGAGTGCAGTGAGGAATAAAATGGCTGACTTATTACGGTACGGTACTGTTTTTGTGCTTGTTTTTTTATCTTGCGCAAGCCACCAAGAGGCTCAAGAGATTATTACACTAGAAAAGCTGATGGAAATTGATGGTAGCGCAGATCCCGATATGTACTTCTCGCCTGGGGGTATTCTAGTTGGCAGCGACAGCAGAATATTTATCATTGACCCTGTCTGTACGAAAGTGGTCGCGTTTGACAGTACCGGGCAGTATCTGTTCGATTTCGGACGCCCGGGAGAAGCTCCTGGTGAGTTTAATTCCATGCAGTATCGGGGAGATATAGATTGTAACAACAACATCTACGTTGCGGATAATCCATTCTGGATAAGAGTGTTTAACAGCGATGGTGAATATCTAAAGACGATTTCACCTGATGTTGAACAAATAGTTGATTTTGCCGTGTTTGACTCAAGTACTGTTTATATCAGTGAAGTTGTGTACATTGACTGGGAGAACTACTGCCCGATTATCAGAATTGATGGTACCGGCAAGGTAACGAACAGGTTTGGGTACATAGATGAAGACACTGGAAATATGCCGGCATGGGAGAAGTTTGCCGTGTCATCATGTGTGTTGGATGTAGATGATGATGGATGCGTTTACTACACGAGCATTGTGGATTACCAGATATTCAAGTTCGATCCCAATGGTAATCTTGTCTTTACTGTTGAAGGTATGACCCCCTATGAAGCCAGCTACCAGCGGCAACCTCCGTATGGGCAGCGAACACTTACTTCTGTTGTTATGGATCTGTGCGTGGATGGGAACAGAATCTATGTGTTATGGGCTCAAGGTGGTGATGAAAACGGATACAGGGTAGATGTTTTCGATAAGAACTCCGGTGAAATACTGGGGTACTTTTACACACAAGTTCCGTCAGAAGAACCCAATATGTTCATTGAAGTGGTGGATGGTACTGATTTCTACACTGCATCATACTCCGATGCAATGGTGTACAGATTCAAAATGATATACTGAATCGTCTGCAAGGGTGAAACTTCAGAATCTGAGGTTGATCCGGATACTGTATAAGGCACACATTGACTGACCCGCAAATCGTATATATATACGCTAAGGTTTCAACTGAGGATTGAAGTTATGGCAGGCTCTTGTTTTTATAACTGGTTAAAAGAAAGGAAAATGATGCGTAGATTAAGTATGCTGATAGTTTTGTTGATAACACTTTTTTCTCATGGTGTTTTAACAGATGCCTGTGCCGGTGTTGTGTACACAGATATTGATCCTGATAACAGTTTTACAACAGGCGGCGGTTTTGATTTTAACGGGGATGCTACTGCCGAAATAACAACTAACAACGGCGTATATCTAACGGTAGGAGTGCATAATATCTGGGCAAACGGAAACGCATCCTCCGGATGGGATGTACCCAAACCACTTCAGGCGAATACAACAATTGACGCAGGTGGTAATTTCATAGGCGCAGGAGATGCCTCTATGAATGCCTGGGGTGCTGGCACTCCATTTCCGCAGAACCAGGATGCCTACATGGGTATCAAAATTGTCTTGTCTGGCAATACAATGTACGGATGGGTGCGGGTGTTCTGGAATGGTACAGATTTCGTGTACAAAGACTACGCCTATGAGACTACTCCAGGTGCAGCAATCAATGCTGGAGATTCTGGTACACAAGCACTTGAGAGTGGTACCTGGGCTGCGGTTAAAACCTCTTTATAGAGTGTGTTATTGCCTGTTAACAGCGATGTCTTTCTGACCATGCTAAGCTATTTTCCGTTTTCAGCTATAGCTAAGTTCAGGTTTTTCTTTAAGCCTGCCAGCTTCAACCTTGAGTCGCTATAATCCATCAGTGGAAGTGTGCAGATTTCTCAGACTTGTATGCTTTGGGAGCGAATTGTAATAATTCTGTCTGCAGCCTCTACAGTTGACTGTCTGTGGGCGATAACGATGCAGGTTCTGTTCTTAAGCAGCAGGGAAATAGCAGCCTGCACCTTTGATTCGCTTCGGCTGTCCAGTGCGCTGGTTGCCTCATCAAGTACAACTATCGGGGGGTTCTTAAGAAAAACTCTGGCGAGGGCAAGGCGCTGAATCTGACCTCCCGAGAGGCTGCTTCCCCGTTCTCCAACAAGAGTGTCGTAACCCTCGGGAAGAGTGCTGATAAACTCGTGTGCGTTTGCCGCTTCTGCCGCACTAACAACTTCCTGCATTGTTGCATCCGGCCTTGCCAGAAGAATGTTTTCTGCCACAGAACAGTGGTACAGAAACGGGTCTTGAAAAACTATACCAATATTACTTCTGAGAGATTCAAGAGAGAAGGTGTTAACAGGTTTATCGTCTATGAGAACATCACCACTGTTAGGGTCAAAGAAACGAAGAAGCAGTGAAACAATGGTGGTTTTACCTGCACCGCTTTCGCCAGACAGTGCCACTGTCTCCCCAGGAAGAATAACTGTACTGAAATCTTTCAATACAGGTGTTTTTTCTGTGTACGAAAAGTACACATTCCTGAACTCGATTTTCCCCTTCACATCTGTCAGTTCAATTGAGTTTGGGTTCTCAACAACAGATGGTTCTGTATCTATTACCGCAAACACTCTCTCTGCGGCTCCCATTGCCTTAAGCACCTGGCCTGCGACTCCGGCGATAGAGCCAACCGGACCGAACAGCATGCCGAAGTAGCTTATGAACGCAATCAGCACTCCAACCTCCATTTTACCATGAATAACTTCGTTGCCGCCAAGCCAGATAACAAGAACAAGAGTTGCAGAAGCAAGCAGTGAGCCTGCATTCATAACGAAACCCTTAACGGTTAACCGGATGCTGGAGTGCATGAGGTCAACCATGGAGTTCCTGAACTTTTTGCTTTCCTTCTGCTCAAGGTTAAAGGCGGCTGAGGTTCTCAGACCTGTAAGCTGCTCCTGAAGGGTGGCGGTAAAGAAAGCTCTTTTCTCCTGAACCTCCGCGCTGGCCTTTTTCAGCATGGTACCAGCCAGGGCAATGATTACGGCAAAGAGGGGAATTGAAGGAACCGCAAGCAGTGTTAGTTTTGGATTTATAGAGATCATTACTGCGAGAACAACGAAGAAGCGAATCACCTCACTTACCGTGCTGGACAGGGTAGAGGAATACAGGCTCTGCATAACCGGAATATCGCTGGTGAAACCAGCCATAAGCTCCCCAACTCTCTTCCTGCCGGAAAAGGCCATGGAGAGAGAGTTCAGCTTCTTGTACAGAGTCATTTTAAGGTCTATCGCTGCACTCTGCCCCGCCCACGAGAACAGAACAGACATTGCCATTCCAACAATAGATACTAGCAGAATTGCCCCCAGGTAAACGAAGCAGATTTTAGCAAGAAGCTCCGTGTTCCCGTCTATAAGAACTTTGTCGATAAGAAGCCTTGTAATCCACGGTTGAACAAGAGCGAGTGCAGCAGCTAGTATTGTAAGGAATAGCCCAAGAGCATGCCATTTAAGCCATGGCTTAAGGTATGCGAGGGTTCGGAACAGCAGTCTGCGATCCTGCCAGAGTTTTTTCAGGTTGCTGAACGGGGCAGAGTTCATACTGTGTACCAATCGGTAATGGAATAGTTAACAGTTACAGTAAAATTGAACTGAATCATCTCAGGCAGAGCAGTGCTACGCAGTTTAATTTTGCATTCCCAATATGGTTAGTGTAGACAGACAATTACACTTAAATTACAGCTGAATTCTAACGAAGTAGCCTACAATCTACAAGTGAACGGGTCAGAGCGAATGCTGACTGATTTGTAGACGAAGGACACACCACCGTGCAGCACGTATTCAGAGTAGCTCCTGATGATATAAATGAATATGATACAATTGATGTACTCTGGTGGGCCATATCTGAACATCTCACTGTATATGCATACAAAATGCCTTTTATAGAATGAACAAGTGGAGAACATGTATTCCAAGGGTATGAGGCATATGATGCGAATATGGTAGAGCAAGGTGGTATAATGAGTTGTTATCCATTCAGCGCAGTTGTGGGACAGGACAACGCGAAGATAGCCCTTATTCTTTCGGCGGTTGATCCCGGTATGGGAGGTGTTCTGCTTACTGGTCAGAAGGGTACCGGGAAATCAACCCTGGTAAGGGCTTTTCCGGGAATACTTCCTTCACTTGAGGTTAACCGCTGCCCATACAACTGCTCGGCGGAAAACTCTGTTCTTTGCCCGGAATGCAGCAGCGGGGAAAAGGAGAAGCACCTTCTGTATCCCCAGCTGGTTAATGTGCCTTTGGGCTGCGATGAAGCCAGCCTGCTTGGTGCCATCAGGATGGATGCACTGCTTAGAGACGGCAAAGTAGAATTTGAACCTGGTCTTCTTGCAAAGGCGAACAACCAGGTGCTTTACATAGATGAGGTGAATCTTCTTCCTGATCATGTTGCTGACAGCATTCTTGATTCTGCGGCATCTGGAGTGAATTCCATTGAGAAGGATAATGTTTCAATTACTCATCCGGCGAGATTTATCCTGATAGGCACCATGAATCCCGAGGAGGGAAGGCTCAGGCCGCAGATCCTTGACAGGTTTGCCTTGAGTGTACCAATTGAAACCGTTACCGGGTCTGAGCAGAGAATAGAAATAATCAGCAGGGTTCTGGCTTTCAGTGAGAATCCCGCTGCCTTCAGCGATGCTTTCAGCAGCACTGATATAACAATTAAGCAGAGGATAGAGGTGGCGAGGAGTCGTCTCTCTCAAGTACAGATTCCTGTGTCAATGCTGGCAACTGTTGCAGGAGCCATGGCTGAGCTCGAGCTTGACGGCCAGAGGGCTGATATAGTCACTTTGAAGGCTGCAAAAGCACTGGCAGCATATCAGGGGGAAGACGCCGTGAACCTTGAAGGCTTGCAGGTAGTTGCCCCTCTTAGTGTTGGCCACAGAACCAGGCAGGGGGGGTACCGGAATGCGCCGGAGGAACAGGAGATAAAACAGGCGCTGAAAGATGCTTACTCCCGGTTCGGTGGAAGAAAAGACTCCGGCAGAATGTGGTCATTCTCCGAAGCAATCGGTATTGAGGAGTGATACCCCAGTTCCAGAAGGATGCCGTTCTAGCCGCTTCCCTGCTTGCCATTGACCCCAGGATTGGCGGGCTCGTACTAAAGGGAGCCCCTGGCACCGGTAAATCGCTTTTGCTTAACGCTTTCTCCAATTGGACGCGGTCTGTTAGAATCCCCCTCGGATCTGAAATGGAAGCCCTGACCGGCAGTGTGGACATTGAGCTTTTGCTTTCGAAGGGAGAAGTTCACAAAAGGGCAGGGCTTCTGAGTGAAGATGCTGAAGCAGTTTTGCTCGTTGAGCATCTTGATCTCTTTAATGACGATATTCAAGACATGATACTTTCGTGTGGAAAACCTGTACTGGCTACGGTTTCAGGCAGTGAAGAGCTAAGGGGACGCCTGCTGGACAGGTTCGGCCTGTGTGTACAGATGGAAACCCTTCTTGAACCGGAGAAAAGGTTTTGTGTTCTTGCCGGTCACTTCATCAGTGAAGTTACCGAGACTCCCGCCGGGATGATAGAAGAAGCTTCTGAGAGACTAAGTCAGGTAAGGATACCTGGCTGGTATGCCAGGGCCTGCGTATTTACCTGTTCGGCTTTAAGAATCGTAGGACACAGGGCGGAAGTAGCTCTGTTCCGCTCCGGGATCGCCTTTGCATCATTGCTGGGGAGTTCAGTGCTGGAGAAGGAGCATCTTGGAGTCGTTGCTCCCATGGTTCTTGGACACAGGTCTGCAGGTGAATCCGGGGGATTCCCGGAAAAACCGGAAATTGTAAAAGCAGTTGATTTTGCCTGTGAAATGGCCAGGAGAGGGGAAAAAGAGATCATCTCCAACCGTATGCAGGAACTCACCGACAGAATTCTGGCTCAAGTTAGTAACTCTGTCAGAAATGCCCCTGCAAGTACTCAGATCAGGGGTCTTGATTACAGGGAACAAAAGGTTGGAGTTCTTGGAAAGCTATCCCAGCAGATGCGAAACAGGTTTTTCAGGGAAGTTAAAATGTTCTCCACAGGGAAGAACTCATCCGGTGCAGGCAGTGGTTCAGAATCAAACCGTATGCAGGTAGACAACCATTCAGGAAGACCGGTCAAACCAGTCAAGGCTGAAGCTATCAGAGAGATGAACCCAATTCTGTCTGTAAAAGCAGCAGCGATGGATGGCAGGAGGCTACCCATAGTGCCCCTGGAGAAGCGATACTGGCGAAAATGGCAGACCGCTTCCAAGCCCAGGGCTGTATGCATGCTTACTGTGGATGGCAGCAGGTCATCACAGGAGTATCTGGGAGATCTGGGTTATATCCTGGACGGACTGTTCAATGAAGTTTTTCACAGGTCTTCCCGGGTAGGGCTTGCCGTAATAAGAAACGGGAGGGCGGTAATGCATTTTGCTCCCACAAGGAACAGACTCCGGGTCTTCGGCAGGCTTAATGATCTTCGACCGGGTGGGGCAACACCCCTTGATGAACTGCTTTCGATAGCCGGTAACGAACTGCGCCGCAGTTCCAGATCCAGCGCAGAGCAGCGTTTCATCATTCTTCTCTCAGACTGTTTTCCTGAGCCTGTTCCTGTTGGCGATATATGGAACAGCAATATCTACGGCAGGGTTAGAAGGCAGGCTGTAAACCTGGCAAGGCAGCGGATTCCGGTGCTGGTGATAGATCCAATGCAGGTAAACAGGAAGACAGCAGAGACCTCGCCCGGGCGCAGACTGGGTAAGTTCATTGCCCACATCACAGGTGGTAAGCATGTTACATTCGCAAAGGAATCACAGTACGATATTTTCGGGGCATTGAAAGAGTCCGCCTTAAAACCTAAACTGGTCTCCCTGGATTCGCAGAACGATAACACTGGATTTGGTTTACCTTCAGGGAGCGACTCACTTGTTAAACTCCTGAGACAGATGGATTCACTGTGAGAGATCAGGAGGTTTGAAACTACAGTGAAGCTATGCTGTGATCTATCCTCGTGATCCGTAGGCTGACACCGGAAGTGTGTATGATTTTTCTTCATTACCGTGCTATTCTACATCAAGCAAGTAGAATCATCCTTGACATTCTATATCAGCAGAGTTAAAATTCAAGCAGGAGGTTGTTGTGAAGAGAATTCTTGAAGAGCAGCTGCTTGCGTGGAAAGGTTCCAGCCGGCGCAAACCACTTGTTCTTCGAGGGGCCAGGCAGGTTGGTAAAACATGGCTTGTGGAGAATGTTCTTGCCTGTGAGTTTGATAATGTTGTGAAAATTGATTTTGAAAAGAAGAGAGCTTTTCGTTCATACTTCGAAGATGATTTGGACCCGGTAAAAATAGTCAACTATCTGGAACTGGCCACGGAGGCCATTACCCCGGAGCGAACTCTTCTGTTTTTCGATGAAATACAGGCATGCCCCAGGGCCATTATGGCTCTCAGATACTTTTACGAAGAGATGCCTGAACTTCATGTTGTTGCTGCAGGGTCTCTGCTGGAATTTGCTTTCAGTGAAATATCGGTGCCGGTTGGCAGAGTTCAATACATGCAGGTTTATCCTCTGTCATATTTTGAATATCTGCTTTCAGTTCGTGGTAAACTGCTGGCTGATGAATCACTTAAACATCCGAGTGCCGTGAGCGGGCATATTCAGAACATGCTTCTGGAAGAATTGCGTCAGTACTTATTTATCGGCGGAATGCCTGAATCTGTGAAGACATGGCGCAGTACAAAATCAATGGTCGAAGTTTTCGAGGTCCAGTCGGAAATACTGAATTCGTACAGGGATGACTTCCTGAAGTACAAACCTCGGGTAGATTCAAGTTGTCTTGATGCTGTTTTTTTAAGTGGTGCCAGAATGGTCGGGGAGCAACTGATATACACTAAACTGGATCCCGGTCACAGTGGTCAGACCAACCGCAGGGCGTTTGACCTGCTGGTGAAGGCAAAAGTTTTGAACAAAATACCTTCATGCAATCCCTCGGGTATTCCTCTGGGAGCAACTGCCAGTCAGAAAAAATTCAAGGCCTCTTTTCTGGATGTTGGGCTGATGCAGAGGCTTTGTGGTGTACCTGCGGATACAGAGTTGCTGCAGAAGGATTTACTGTCTGTTTACAGAGGGAAGCTGGCAGAGCAGTTTGTAGCCCAGGAATTGCTGGTATACCATGGCCCTGATCTTTATTACTGGGCGCGGGATGCCCGGGGAAGCAGCGCGGAAGTGGATTACCTGCTGTCATGCAACGGGAAAATATATCCGGTTGAGGTAAAATCCGGCTCAGGCGGAAGCCTGAAGAGCATGCACATGTTGCTGCGGACTTATCAGAATTGTCCCCGGGGTCTTGTTCTGTACAGCGGTGAGTACAAACTTCTTCCGGAGCAGAAACTGGAGTTTCTGCCGTTGTACAGTGTCGGGGCACTGTGCAATCGTGAATAGCTGTTTTTGTGCAGCCTGAATCATAATGGCAGATCAGCAGGATGGCGGATACAGGAACCTTGAAAAAAAAACGTAATATGGTATTCTATGATGCACAGTGGAAAGTTACTTCTTCATCCTGGAAGGTCGGAAAATGGAAATCAAGTCTCTTAAGCCCTCCGAACTCAGATGGACATGTCCTCCTGATATGTTTGATTTTGATAAAAGCAGTGAACTGGAACCGTCAAAGGAAATAGTAGGCCAGAACAGAGCTGTAAGGGCGGTGAAGCTTGGGCTTGAAATTCCCAACAGCGGGTACAATATGTTTGTCACCGGTGTTTCCGGAAGCGGCAGGGAAACCACGGTAAAAAGAATTCTTGACCAGATAGATACAAGCACAGACAAGCTGACAGACCTGTGCTATGTGTACAACTTCGATGATTCAACAAGGCCGCGTGCTCTTGTTTTTCCCGCAGGAGAGGGCAAACAGTTTAAGGAAGGGCTGGAACTGTGTGTTGAACTTCTGAAGAAAAATATTCCAGTGGTTCTTCACAGTGAAAGCACTGCTGCAGAGAAAGGCTCCCTGCTGGAGAGTTTTTCCCGGCAGAAAAAAGAGAAGATGGAAGGAGTTGAGAAAGCTTCTGTAGAGGCTGGTTTTGCCGTGGTGAGTATTCCCACTGGTTCCGGGCAAAGCAGACCGGATGTTCTTCCTGTAATAGATGGAAAACCATATACCTACGAGGAGCTACAGCAGCTGGCTGCAGAAGAGAAGATTACACAGGAAAAGCTGAAAGAGTACAGAACCCAGCATACGGAGCTATTCAAATTGCTTACGTCTGCCGTGAGGCACGCTCAGTCTGTGGAGATAAAAGCACAGGTGGAAATAGAGAAGCTGTTCCGCCGAATACTGAAACCAACGGTTACCGGTATTTTAGACAGGCTTACCGGTCTTGGTGATGATGAATCGGCGGAGTACGTAAAAAGAGTGGCAGAGACAATACTTTCCAATATCAGTGTTTTTGCCGCTAATTCAGAGGAAGCAGACCCCTACGTAATTTTTGAAGTGAATCTGATCGTTGATAATTCTGAATGCAAAAAGCGTCCTGTTGTTGTAGAACAGTTTCCAGACGTGGTAAGGCTTTTCGGTAACATTGACAGAGTTGTGATCGACAACAAACCATACAGCGACCACACCATGATAAGAGCCGGTTCATTTCTTCGGGCCAACGGTGGTTATCTGATAATCAATGCCATGGATGTTGTTCGCCAGCCAGGTCTGTGGCAGACGCTGATTCAAACTGTTCGCAACAGAACAGTAATAACAAGGCCCAACGAGATTACACGGGCATTCATGCCAGTTGAACTTCAGCCCGAGCCTATTGATGTCGACATAAAGGTGATTCTTATAGGGCCTGGATGGTTGTATTCCACGCTTGCCACTCAGGATCCTGATTTCGGATATCTTTTCAGGATCAGAGCTGATTTTGATGACAGAATGGAACTTAACGAAGAGAACATCCATGATTTCGCAGGTGTTATTGCCTACATCTGCCAGTCGGAATCTGTTCATCCGCTTAACAGAGATGCCATGGCTGCCATAGCCGAACAGGCTGTACGGCTTACAGGCCGGCATGATCGGATATCACTGAAGTTTAACACGGTTGCTGATTATGTGAGGCAGGCTTCTTACTGGGCTACTCAGGAGGGCAGAGATACTGTGACATCTGAAGATGTTGCAAAAGCCATCAGGGAAAAAGAGTTCAGGCTTAGTCTCGGTGAAGACTACGCCACAGACAGAATTCTGGAAGATCAGGTTATGGTTGATACAGACGGTGTTGCAGTTGGTCAGCTCAACGGTCTTGCCGTGTATTCCGGTGCCGATCATTCCTTTGGTCTGCCAAGCAGGATAACCGCTACGGTCAGCCCGGGAGTTGAAGGGATTGTTAATGTAGAGCGTGAATCTGAAATGTCCGGCCGTATTCACACAAAGGGTGTTTACGTAATTACAGGCTTTTTCCGTGAGCATTTTGCCTCCGACTATCCACTGTCCCTTTCAGCTGGGATTGTTTTTGAACAGAGTTACGGCGGTGTTGATGGTGACAGCGCCAGTTCAACAGAGCTGTATGCCCTTCTTAGTGCATTGTCCGGTGTACCGCTTCGTCAGGATCTGGCTGTTACAGGTTCGGTAAACCAGCACGGAAAGATACAACCCATTGGCGGGGTTAACTACAAAATTGAAGGTCACTTTAAAATATGCAGACACAGGGGGCTTACAGGTACCCAGGGAGTTATTATTCCACAATCAAATGTGGTCAATCTTCAGTTGAACCGCGAAGTAATACAGGCTGTTGAAAAGGGTAAATTCCACATCTACCCTGTTTCAACAATTGAAGAGGGTATTTCCCTTCTTACAGGCATGGAAGCCGGTCGAAGAAGCGAACACGGAACCTACCCTGTAGACACAATACTGGGTATGGCAGACAGCAGATTACGGCAGATGGCTGAAACAGTAAGGGATTTTGGAGGAAGACACTGAAAAAGGTAGCTTCTTTCAGCTGGGGGGAACTTGAGGCCGATGGTTCAAATGTTGGCGACAGCGTAATTCTTAAAACGCAGTTTGATGCTTTTAAAAAAATGGGTGTAAAGACTGGTGTATTATCTGCAGACCCGAAGCGCACTAGGCGAAGGTATTCCGGCATTAAGTGTTTCAGTGTATCAGACGGCAGGTTGAAAGCAATTATTAGGGCTGTAATGTGGTGTGATATTGTTGTGGTTGGTGGTGGTGAACTGGTGCAGGATGTCTCTTCACTTTTTTACACTCCCTTCAATCTGCTTCCACTCTTTCTGGCTTTTCTTTTTAGAAAAAAGTCATTTGCCTGGGCTGTGGGAATAGGTCAGATGCATGAACTCGCTCCCCTTACACCGTTGCTGGTCAGAATTGCCCTGTGGTTTCCCAGTGGTATTACCGTTCGAGACAGAGGTTCTTTCAATGTGCTTCACCGGTTGGGATTCCGTGAGCCGGAAATGATTCTTGCTGCCGATTCCGCACTTACCCTTTCAGATTACCCCAATGAAGTGAAAAAGCATGATATTCTGGGAGTTGCTCCAAGGAATGTTTTAAACAGATCGGGTAAGTTCTTTCCTTTGGAAATAAGGAAGAAGTTCAGAAACTACAGGGAGCCGGATCCGATGCCGGCAGCAGATGCGTGGGCAGGAATTCTTGATGCTTTCGCAGGCAAGTACAAGTCGGAAATCGTTATGTTTCCCTTTCATACAGGTTCATTGTCTAATAGCGATCATGAGTTCTGCGATCTGATAAAAAGCAGAATGAATCATTCTTCGCTGGTAAGGTTTGCCGATCCTGCAAAACCGGAAGAATTCACAGATATGATATCACAGTGCAGAGTGTTTGTAACAACACCGCTGCACGGTGCGATACTGTCGGTTGTTACAGGTACGGTTCCGGTGTCTGTTTCCTATGCCAGCAAGTGTTCCAGATTTATGGAGCAGGTTGAACTGGAAGACTACCTGATTGCAGAGAAACCGGGTATTCCGAACAAGAGCGTGGCAGCTACCATTGAAAGAGCATGGATGAACTCTGAAAGTGTGGTGGAACGGATGGTGCCCGTACGGGAGAAACTCGTTCAGCGGGCGGGGAAAACAGCCGAACACTTCAGAGCGGTTTTCAATATATGATTCGGGGAATTCATGTATCCACCGCTGGAGGGATTGATAAGGCTCCTCAAAAGCTTAAAGAGTTTGGCTTGAGTGCAGGGCAGATTTTTACCGCAAATCAAAGAAGATGGAACAACAAAGAAATTCCAGCATCTGTAGCTGATGCGTTTAGAGAGGTTTCAGAACGACTGGCAATTGTTTCACATGCCTCATACCTGATTAACTTTGCGTCGGCAAATCCTGATGTAGTGAAGAAGTCCAGGGTTGCACTGGTTGAGGAGTTGAACAGATGCAGAGTTCTGGGTATCAGGTTTCTTGTGATGCACCCTGGAGCACATCAGAAGGCAGGGCTTGACAAGGGTATAGAGATGATCTCATCAGCTTTGAAGGAACTTCTGCCGTCTGTCGAGGAAGGGCCTGTACTGCTTCTTGAGAACACAGCAGGCGCGGGTACTACCATCGGGTGCAGAATAGAGGAACTTGCTGCAATCAGGGATAGCTCCGGCGTTCCGGATTTGATAGGATACTGCATTGATACAGCACACGCACACGGTGCAGGGTACAGAATAAACACCTCATCCGAGGCACTATCTTTTGTAGACACACTGGAAAGAACACTCGGGCTGGAAAACATCGGAGCGTTTCATCTCAACGATTCCAAAGTAGAGTGTGACAGCAGACGCGACAGGCACGAGCATTTTGGGCAGGGGATGATAGGTCTGGAAGGGCTTAATCTGCTTTTCCAGTCACCGGTTTTTGATGAAGTGCCGGGAATAGCTGAAACCCCTGGTACTGATGGCGACAGGGCGCAGGATATTCTGAAGCTTGGTTGATTCAGCAACTGTAACAGATGAAAGGAAATGAAATGAAAACACTGGCAGTAATTGGGTTGCTCCTGCTTTTGTTCGCCTGTGGCGAGCCAGCGGAGGTCGCCAATGATAGTGATGGTGCAGAGGTAATTACAGGGGATATCACTGCAGATCCTGTGGCAATTCTTACAGCGGCAACCGATGCCGTACTTGGAGTTGAAGCGGTGTCGTACACTGCAACCCTTGAGGGATACTATGTAGACGGTGATACAATAGATATTGCTGTTTCCAGTGTGGTGGTTCTTCAGAAAGGTGAAACGGTTGATGAATCTGATGTTTATGCTGATTACAGCATGACAGCAGGGGAAGAGACAACTTCAGGCATAGTGGCGTCTAACGGCACCGATGCATACTTCATAGACAATACCAATGCAGAGTTCAGCCATGGAAAAATTGCCGACGGAGCCTCCCGTCTTGTACAGAATGCCCCTCGGGGAATAGTAATGGTGGAGTATCTGATACCTGATGAGCCATACGGCGCTGAGTTGAGCGCAGCGGGCTACGAAATACTGGAGCAGGAGACCATAGACGGTCATCTATGTCATGTGGTGGAAGTGCATATGCCGCCTTTCACCTCCACATGGTGGATAGATGCGGAATCTTATCTTCCCAGGGCTAACAAAATAAATGTATCGAGTCCTGAAGGTTCAGGAATGGAATTCACGGTTACGCTTACAGATCTTGATGTGGATGTTCAGCCGGAACCATATCAGTTTCAATTGCAGTGCCCGGAAGGTTTCAACAGCAGCGAATATATAGGAGCTGTTTCTGTTGGCTCCGCAGCTCCGTTGTGGACTCTCCCAACACCTGACGGAGGAACTCTTTCTCTTGAAGACCTTCGCGGAAAAGTAGTTATCTTGGACTTCTGGGCAACATGGTGCGGCCCCTGCCGCCAGGTAATGCCCAATCTTCAGGCTATTCATGAATCACATGGCGACGAGCTGGTTGTTATAGGAGTGAATACCTGGGAAGATGCCGACCCCGTGGCCTTCATGGAAGAAAACGGTTACACATACCAGATTGTTCTTGAGGGTGATGAAGTTGCTCTGCAGTACTTTGTGGAAGGCATTCCAACTTTCTATGTAATTGATCAGGATGGAAATGTTGCTTTTCATGCAGTGGGGTCTGACCCTGCCAACGAAGATGCTCTCAGCGAAGCTCTTGCAGCGTTGCTGGGCGAGTAGATTTACATGCAGTAGAGGCCGGAGCAACTCCGGCCTCCACCAATCTGTTGAAGGGATTATTGATGAGAACTGTTGTCACGGTGCTTCTTGTTGTCTTCGTTGTATATGCCTCTCCTGAAGAAGATATGAGCAGGGTGATTGATGCGTTGTACCGTGCAGATGGAGAAACCATTCTGAACTATCTTTCAGTCGAGAACCAGGAAGCTCTTGCAACAGTTATCTCCATGGTGAGGCTTGTACCGGGCCAGATATCGGAACAGCTTCGTGAACAGCTCGATGTTCAGCTCAGTCCGGGGGAGGTGGCGTCTCTTACCGGGGAAGAACTGATATCAGTAATCGTTGATTCCCCTTTTTTCAGAGGGGAAATTCCTCCTTCGAGGGATATGATCAGCTGCAACAGCCATACCATGCACGGAGATACAGCGTATGCGTTTATCTCCATAGTAAACGAAGATTCTGTGTACAGCTACCCCATGGTGCTGCAGGATGGT
>CAZRXU010000026.1:0-25952 GCA_964604135.1 uncultured bacterium
CAGATAAACGATTTCAGAACCACTCTGTTCAGGCAGGCCATGTTTGCCGAGTTTGAAATGCTTATTCACGATCAGGTTGAGCAGGGAGGTGCCCTCTCTAAAGACTGGCTAGACAAAACCTACTACGGCCTGGTTAAGCTTTATCACGGTGATGCCTTCGAGTATGACACTGACGATTCACTGATTGAAACAGAGTGGGCGCGAATACCTCACTTTTACTACAATTTCTACGTTTACAAATACTCAACAGGTCTGGCATCTGCCGCCTCAATAAGCAGCAGAATAATAAACGGAGACGCTGGTGTTGTTGAAAAATATCTCCATTTTCTCTCGTCCGGAGGGTCGAAGCCTCCCCTTGAGCTGTTAAGGGGTACTGGCGTTGATCTTGAAACACCTGTACCTGTTGAAGATGCCATGAAAAAGCTGGGCGGCCTTGTATCTGATCTGGAGAAACTGCTTGAAAAGTAAACAGGAAGATCTGGCCCGATACCTTGAACTCGCCTTTAACCAGGCCCGAGAGCTGGTTTACATCAAAGATAGTCAGCTGCGTTTTCTTACCTGCAACTGGTCATTCTCTGATTTCTTTGGCCTTGATGCCCCTGAAAATATTGAGGGGCTGAGTTCCGCAGACCTCATGCCTGCACTGACGGCAGAAGAAGACAACCGTACCGACCGTGAAGCCATGCAAAGCACAAGCTCACTTCGGGCAACACTCTCTTTCCAGGAAGGTGATAACAAGTCCAGGGTTTTCAGCTGTCTTAAAGTTCCCCTGCTCGAACTTGATTCTCCCATCGGCGTTTTCTGCATCATGCGCGATATCACCCATGAGGAAAGCGAAATGGAAAAGTACAGGAACAGAGAAGCCGTTAATTCGGCTATTATACGAAATGCTCCTGTTGGTATTTCCGTTCGCGATTCTGTTGGAAACCTTCTGTCTTACAACAAGGCTTGGCAAAGAATCTGGAACAACACCGATGAGTATATCAAGTCTGATATGGATCGGGTTCGTACAGAGTTAACACTTGATGATACCGACTCGTATCTGGCAAACTACAGAGAAAAACTCATGAATGTTTACCAGTCAGGCGGAGAATTCTTCGTACCCGAGGTTAAAACCAACAAGAGAAGAGACGGCCTGGAAGTATGGGTTTCACAACATTTCTACGCAATAATGAACCCCGACAATACGGTGCAAAGGGTGGTTGTACTTACCGTTGATATCACCGATCAGGTTTACGGCCGCAAGGCACTGAAAACCACACAGCAGAACTACAAGAAGCTCTCTGAGACTATTCCGGTGGGTGTTTATCGAAGTGAGATAAGAGAGAACGGTCTGATACTTTCCATGAATCCGGCGTTTCGAAGAATGTTTGGAATATCTGAGGAACAATCCCGCAATGTAAGAATATCCGATATTCTGGCTAATCCCGCCGATGAGGCAAACATCATCACACTTCTGCAGCAGAAAGGCAGAATTGATGATCGTGATATAGTTCTTAAGAAAACCGACGGTTCAACCTTCTGGGCTTCATTTACCATGAGCACGCTCACGGAGGCTGCCGTTTCCATTGCCGAGGGAGTGATCACCGATATCACCGGAAGAATGAATGCTTTCAAACAGCTTCAAAAAACAATTGACGGGGTTGTTCTGGCAATGAGCAGACTGGTTGACATGAAAGATCCCTACACATCGGGCCACCAGAAAAGAGTCGCCGACCTTGCCTGCGCCATTGGCGAAGAGCTGGGAATGAAATCGGAAATGATTGACGGTCTCAGAATTGCCGGGATACTGCACGACATAGGTAAAATGGCAGTGCCAACTGAAATACTCACCAAACCCGGGGTAATAACAAGAAGCGAAATGCTTCTGCTAAGAGAACATCCTGAAGATGGATACGATATACTGAAGTCAATCGACTTTCCATGGCCTGTGGCAGATATCGTTCTGCAGCACCACGAAAGGCTGGACGGCAGCGGTTACCCGCTGGGTCTGAAAGGTCCGGCCATCAGACTGGAAGCTAAAATACTGGCTGTTGCAGATGTGGTGGAAGCCATGGCAACCATGCGGCCCTACAGAGCCAGCCTTGGCCTTCATGAGGCCCTGCAAACAATTACCGCAGGCTCCGGCATCTATTTTGACAGGCAGGTTGTTGAAGCCTGCATGCGACTGTTTATGGAGAAAAACTACCGGCTGTCGGAAGAGGATTCTCTTCCTTACAGCGATTCCTGAGTTTCAGCTCTGCTGTTCAGCAGCTGCCGGTAACGTAAGCTCTTTTATTCTTCTCTCTACTGTAGCTATGTCTACCTGTGTGTCCAGACAGTCTCCCACCGGCCTTGTGTTCTCCACACCGGCCACTGGAACCGGGTGAGCATCAAGCATTCCCTGGCCCAGATCTCTGGGGCAGGCCACTGCCACAACCGCTATGGGTCTTGTTTCTTTAACATGGCGCCTTGCCAGAGTACCACCTGTTGCTATTGCTATTTTTACACCTGTTCTGTCTGCCAGGTCAAGAAGTTCACCAATAGGGCACCTTCCACATCTTACACAGTTGTAGGGGTCGTATGTTATTCTGCGCTGACAGTCGTGCCTCTGAAGACAGTGCGGAAGAAGAAGAAGGATTCTTCCAGGTGGAACACCGCCACCAAGTTTTTTAAGTGTTTTCTCGGAGCCGAGGGTAATAACCATCTCCTCCGCTGCAAAGCCCTCGCCACCAAACAATCCCGCCATTGGTTTAAGCACATGAAATGATACGGCCAGAAAGATGTTCCTTCTAGACAATCCAAGAATATTTATCAGAACAATTGATGCAAGGAACCAGATCAGTGAATGGGTGAGCAGAAGCACTATCACACCGGGAAAAAGTGAAAACACCGAAAGCCCCAGGTGATAGTGAAACACGCTGTTATGCTTCACCCAGAACGGCTCCCCTCTGAATTCTGTAACCTCTCACATACTCTTCCGATGTCATTTTTCGCTTGCCCTGAGGCTGAACCTCTAAAAGCCTGACGGAACCGGTTCCACAGCCAACAGTAAGCGGAGAGGTTTCAAGCACTACTCCCGGAGAACCGGAAATGGCACTGGTTTCTGCCCGGTATATCTTCAGGGTTTTAAACCGGAAGGCAGTTCTGGCTCCAGGAACAGGGTTGAACGCAAGAACCGCCCGCACGATATCCTCAGACGATGATGGCCAGGAAATTACAGCCTCTTCAGGGGTAACCTTCTCCGCGTAGCTTTCAGCTCCAGACTGTGGCACAGGTTTTATTGCTCCTGCTGCGTATTTTGTGAGAACTCCGGCAAGAGCCCCGGCCGCCAGATCAGCCAGTTTTACCTCCAGCTCACCCGCTGTTTCCGTACCATCAACGCTGCAGTGAACTGTGTGGAGAATATCGCCGGTATCCCACCCTTTGTCTGTAACCATGAAGCATACACCGGTTTCTGTATCGCCTTGAAGAACTGTTCTTATCACCGGTGCTGCCCCCCTGTGGGCAGGAAGAAGAGAGGGATGGATATTTACCACACCAAGAGGAGCCAGAGACAAAAACCACTGGGGAAGCCATCCGCCGTATGAGGCACTTACCATCACATCAGGTGACAGCCCTGAGACTGTATCCCTGATCTCTTTCAGCTTCTCGGGCTGAAGCAGGGGAATACCCAGCTCTTCTGCGAGAGCTGCAACAGGAGATCTTTTTAACTTCCTTCCCCGTCCGGATGGTCTGCTTGGACGGGAAACAACCAGCTGAACACTGTCTGCATCATGAAGTGCTCTCAGCGCAGGCAGAGCAAACGACGATGTGCCCAGAAAGACTACTTTCAATAGACACTCCGGTCGTCTTTCAGCCTCTTTATTTTCCCTCTGAGGAGTTTCCTCTTTATTGGGCTGAGCCTGTCAACAAAGAGGATTCCATTCAGATGATCTGTTTCGTGAAGCATCAGCCTGGCAGCAAGCCCGCTTACATCGAGTGTGAAAGTGTTGCCCAGCATATCCCTTGCCTTTACTTTTACCTGTGAATGCCTCGAAAGCACTTCATAGATACCTGGAATACTGAGACAACCCTCTTCTCTCTTTTCCATATCACCGTACGGCTGTATCTCGGGATTGATAAACACCACATGACCCTTCAGCTCTTCAAGATGGTTGGGCGCAGCGATAAACAACCTTACTGATTCCCCAACCTGCGGCGCTGCAAGACCAAGACCCTCCGCAACTTCAATAGTATTCAACATTCGCTTTACCAGGGTGTTGATGTACTGCACATCATCGGGAAAGATCAGGGGAGCGCCCTTCTTTCTGAGAACAGGATCACCGATAATTCTTACAGAACTTCCGGGGCTTGTCATTGAGCGGAAACTTCCTTCACTATTACGGTAAGAGCGGATTTGTCTACATCAATCTTAACAGAATCTGCAATACGCACTGTAACAACATCACCCTTAAGGTTTGTTATAACTCCGTGAATGCCACCGCCGGTAACAACACTGTCACCCTTCTGCATTGCTTCGCGCATTTCCTTCATTTTTTTGCTCTGCTTCTGCTGGGGTCTGATAATCAGGAAGTAGAAAATGGCAACCATGGCAACAAGTGGGAGAAGCCCCATTATTCCGCCAGTGCCGAGACAACCGGCAGGAGAAACCTCCGATGCCGCCTCAGCAGCATCCTGGGCAAGTGCAGCAGCTGAAAGAACAATTGATACTGTGACGAAATTTCTGATTCTCATTTTTACCTTTCCTTCTCGTATGAACCGGCGAGGGCACCAACAGTTCCGGTAACCGCGCCGAGTAGTATTACCATGGTCATCCACGAAACGGGCATAAACCTGTGGGCAACTGCGCCTGACAGCACTTTAGACAGAACCGCCGCCAGCAATAACCCCCCTGCAGAACCTGTTACACCCATAAATATACCCTCTACAACAAATGGAATTCTTACAAACCACCAGGGAGCCCCCACAGTTTTCATTATATCAACGGTAAGCGATCTGCGTACAACAGACAACCTTACCGTGTAAAACACCACCATGGATATGCTAGAAACAAGAACAATACCCAGCAGAATAACAAGCCTTCTTATTGTTGTAACTGTTTTCAACAGCCCGGGAAGATAGTCTTCCCCATAAACAGCCTCGTCCACCCCGGCAATAGCTTGTATCTGCCTGGCCAGTTCCGACATCCTTCCCTGGGTCATTGCCTCATCTCTAAAAACGATCTGAAGCGATGCAGGCAGTCTGAAATCATCCCCCATAACATCCAGGAGATCGGATCGCTCTGGAAGCTCCGCCCTGAACAGAGCCTCTGCCTCTTCAGGCGAGACGAAGTACACCGACAGCACATCCGAAAAACTGCTTATATTGTCGCCGATAACTCTGCCCTGAGCCTGCGAAAGATCTCGCTGCAGAAACACCTCCATGCCAACTGTATTTTCTTCACGATCCATGAGTCCCTGAAGGTTCCAGGAGATAATCAGAAAGGTATCAAAAACTATAAACGCCAGAGCCACCATAAGAAGAGTAACAAAACGGGCACCTGGTTTTGAGTGAAGGTTCAGAGAAACTTCCCGCGCTGCAGACTGCAGAAGACTCATGATTCCTCATCCAGTTCTGCCCATCTGTCTGCTCTTCGCAAAACACCTCTGTCCAGGAAAAGGAACCGGCCTTTCCCGGCAGGTACCTGCCTTGGATCGTGCGTGGCCATTACCACTGTGGTTCCTCCTCTGTTGATTTCAAGCAGAAGATCAACAACCTCTCTTGAAACTTCAGGATCCAGATTTCCTGTGGGTTCGTCTGCCAGAAGAATCTCAGGGTGAGCAACCATGGCCCTGGCAATAGCCACTCTCTGCTGTTCACCGCCACTGAGCTCGTGAGGAAAGGCATTTCGTCTGTGACTGAGGCCCATTCTGGCAAGCAGAGAAATAACCCTCTTCTGAACAGTTCTGTTACCGGTTCCTGTAACCTGCAGAGGCAAAGCAACATTATCGAATACCGTTCTGCCATCGAGAAGCCTGAAATCCTGAAACACAATACCGATCTTTCGCCTTAACCGGGGCAGTTCCCTTCTCCGTATTCTGTCTGACCGGAAACCGCTTACTTCCACAAATCCTGAATCAGGACGATCCCCCATCCAGATAAGTTTGAGAAGAGTGGTCTTCCCTGCACCGCTGGGGCCTGAAATAACCAGAAACTCTCCCTGTCGGATTTCCATTTCCACATTATCAAGTGCCGGCCATCTGCCGTAACTCAATCTGACAGAGTTCATGGTTACAAGCAAGTTCATTCCTCTCTGTTTAGAACGCTGTAAAGCAGTTTTCTGTCTTTCCGGGACACATTTGTGTTTTTCGGAACGATCAGAACTTTCAAAGTAAGTTCTGTTCCGTCTGGAATTATCAGTTCAATCACCGAACCCGCTTCAACTGATGCCGATGCTTTTGCTTTGGCACCATTCAGCTTAACTGCTCCGGAACCTATGGCCCTGGAGGCTATAGATCTGGTCTTAAGCAGCCCTGACACCTTTAAAAACAGATCAATCCGCATTACAGATTTATCTCTACTGGAATATCTGACCGAAGCGAGTCAATCATGGAAGTGTAGTACCTCTGCCAGTAAACAGACTGAAGCATGGAATTGAGTTCCTCATCTGAGAAGTCGTTCCAGGCCACCGTCTGGTCTTCGCACATTCTGAAAACAACAACAGCCATGTTCTGCTCTACAACAACAGGCCGGGACAGTTCGCCCGGATTAAGCCCGGAAACTGAGTTTTTCATTTCGCCTTCCCACGCTCCTGTGTTCACCGTTCCAAGGAAACCGTCTACATTACCAGGGTCAGGATCATAGCTGTACCTTTGAACTTCCTCTGCAAAATCAGCACCTTCGCTGATCTCTGCAATGATACTTTCCGCCTGTGCAACTGTACGATCCAGATCTTCCTGCTGAAGATTGACGACAATGATTATATGGCTGGCCCTGACCTGATCTTCATTTTTGTCGGTAAGCTTGATTAGATGCACCCCGAATGGTGTAAGAAATGGGCCGCCGATCTCCCCGGGCTCGAGCGAATAGGCTACTTTTTCGAACACAGCAGTCATGTCACCACGGCCAAACCAACCCAGATCTCCGCCTGAAGCGGCGGAACCATCCTGTGAGTACTCTGCCGCCGCTGCTGAAAATGTTGTTTCCCCTGCTTCAATGCTGGATCTTACCTGTGAAAGAGTATTCTCTGCTTCTGCGGTATCCCCAGGTAAAACAGGAAGATATATCCAGCTAATGTTTGCCGGAGCAAGAACCTCCTGAACGATTTCGGGATTGTCATTGAAGTAGGCAACCGGATCTGAAGGCAGTGCCGTCATGGCTGTTCCAGCCTTCTCGCGAACATAGTTCTCACCGGCGAGCTTGTCGCCCATCATGGAGGTATAGCTGTTACGAAGCGCCGAAACCGTTAACCCCATGGATGCAAGGTAGTTTATGAATTCCTGCTCGGAGGCGAAACCGTTTCTTGCTTCCTCCATAGCCTGGTCAACTGCATCCTGTATTTCCTGCCTCGCAGGGTATATTCCTTCCCGTCTGGCAGCCTCCACAAGAAGCTTTTCCTCTATGAGCTGCTGCATGGCCAGCTGGTAAGAAGAGCTTGACGGATCAATTTCGTAAGCCGCTTCCTGCCCGATGCCTGATTCCACAAGAAGAGAAACCACATCCGAATGCAAAACAGGTTCAGACCCGACAACGGCAACAACTCTCTCAAGAGTAATCGGTGCGGACAACAGAACAGCAGTACACAATACAGCGTTTATCACCTGTTTACCTCCACAGTCAATCTATTTTCTGCTGCATGCAGCACACTGTCAATCGCGGCATCAATCCTTGCGTTGTACAGAGCTTCAACAGCACTTCTGATTACCCTTACAGAATCCGTCAGCTCGCGGGTTTCAGAAACCTTGAAAATGTGATAACCGAGGTTTGACGGGACAACCTCACTGAGACCGTCAAGAAGGGCTATTTCCATGGGAAGCCCCTGTATAAGCATTTCTCCGCCTGTAACAAACCCCAGATCTCCTCCTATGGCTGCTTTCTGCCCCAGGGAGATATTCTGAGCGGTAATCTGAAAATTCTGCCCCCACCCGAGACGCACATGAAGAGACTCGGCAACAGAGCTGTCTGCCGCAATTATCTGGAAGTAATGCCTCTCTACAAAAAATAGTTCAGGGTTTGACTGCATATAGACGAGTGCCTCTTCTGAATCGGGAGAGGTCACAGAATCGATTACATGCTGAACCATGAGGTCACGCAGATAAAGCTGTTTCGCCCTCGCCTGTACAAATCTGCTCATGGCGGAATTCTCAAGGCCGGCTTCTTCAGCTGCGCACGCAAGAAGCTGATCACGTACCCACTGATCAACAGCGCCCTCTCCGGCCCGTGTTGCTGCAACATCTGAAGCATACAGATGGTAGTTGCCTACTGTGGCAATAACTTCTCTGCCTGTGTCACCTGGATCAGGAGCAGACTCACTGTTTTCTGCCGTTCCCGAAAATGAAAGCAGTACAAAAACAGTCGCTCCCGTAACAACCACTGTGAGTATCCACAGAGCCACTGATTTTCCCATAAAATTCCCCGCTTCTTATATGTGGTTCAGCAGTCTGGCAGGCCAAACATTAACTGTGTGCGTCTCTCGCAAACTGTCGAGCATCTCGACCAGAAGCAATTCCTGTCTGGCTGAAACCAGCTCGGAAGTTGCCAGTTCAAGTGTCTGCTCTTCAGTCAGCGGTGTTTCGAGAGTAGCTTTTTCCAGAAGCTGAATGATATGGTAGCCCATGGGAGTTTTTACCACAGTGGATATTTCCCCTGTGGAAAGTTGACACACAGCCTCCATGAAATCAGGAGAAGCCATACCACGAGACATCCATCCAAGATTTCCACCGGAAGACGCGCTTGGGCCCACAGAAAACTGAGCTGCAAGTGCAGCAAAGTCTTCGCCCGAATTCAGCCTGGAAAGCACCGAGGAAGCAAGTGTTTCATCGGGAAGAAGAATGTGCCGTATATTGTACTGCATTGTGTAGGTTTCGCCCCAGACATCTAGGTAGTTTTCAACCTCAAGCCTTGAGACTTCAACGTTGTCAAGTACATCGCTGACATAAGCTTCAAGAAGAATCTGATTCACCGTCTGCTTTATGACTGCAGCCACATCAGGCCTCGATGCAATATCACTCTCTTCTGCGGCTTCAAGAATAAGTTGTTCCCTAACCCAGGATTCAAGAATTTCGGCAGCACCGTCTTCAGAAGTAATACCAAGACGGGAGATCTCTTCAGGACCTCCCACAATTCCAACCAGGTCTTCCCATGAAAGCTCTCTTGAATCTACAGAGGCAAGTACATCACCGGAGGCGGTTCCACTTAGAGCAACAAGAATCATCACAAATATCAGTTTGTTCATACTCAATTTCCTTCCGTTTACCGTGTGCTGCCCCAGAGATCAATGTTCTCTACAGCAGAGGTATCTACAGTTACAGAGTACCGTGCGTAGAGCTCTTCCATCAAGTTGTCAAATCCGGAAGAAAAAAGCGCGGATGCTGCCATTAACTCGGCCAGCGAATACACATCCTCAAGACTGGCAGTTTCCGGAGGAACAATTTCAATTACCTCAAACCAGGCTGCAAGTTCCCCGTCAAGATCAACCGGACCGGTGAAAACACCGGAATCTGCAGAGAATATCTCGGTACCGAGAACATCGCCGAAAGTCTGTTCGATTTGAGGTGGAGTGGGAACCATTGCTCCACTCTGGTCAACAACAGTCCGACAGTTCGGCAAACTATCGAAACCTGTTACGGTTCCGCAACCAACTGTTGCAGTGCTGTCTGTATAGCCCAGAAAAACACTTCGTCTTTCCGGGATAAGAAAGATATCTGTGTTGTTCTCGAACCACTCAGCCACCCCTGCGCTGTCTGGTTTGCTGCTTCCAAGAACTCTTGACCTTACAACACTCTCGGCTCTGGCATAGTCAAGTGCATTTTCAGGAAGAACAATGCCCTGCTGATCAGCAAGTTTGGCAAGACAGTATCTCTGCGCTATTGATTCCACATAAAACCACAAAACCACCTCCGCTGAGGTAAAAAGCTCCGGAGAAGAAAACATCGCTATTTCCTCGGAAACCTCTTCCGGGAAATTCGCCGGGTCAGCCTTTGCCATAATATCCAGAATATCGGCAACTGTAAGCGTATCTTCCTCCATCAGAACAACAGGTTCCTGTGTACCTGCTCTGGAAGGTACAATTCTGTTATCGGTTATTGTGCAATTCTCGGTCAGGGATGAAATGCCTTTCGACAAAACCACATGAGGCGTTGCCGAGGCAACAGCAGCAAGAAGCCCTATGCCCGGTGCTGTATCATCTGCAAGCCAGTCTCCTTCTATGAGATTAAGCAGCCCAACACACCATTCTCCATACATTGGAATTACATGTGCAACACCGTGTTCCATGGTCAGCAAAGGAAGGAGTGTATTTGTAATACGCTGAACGGGACCGTTGATAGTTCTGTAGCTTGAACCATCCGCAAGACTCCATGGGGCAACCATGGACTGAACTGAAATATCGAAATTCCCGGAATTCCACTCTTCAGCAATCGAAGAGGCACTGGCAGAGTCATCAACAAGAACAACCTGCAAAGAAAAACCAGAGTATCCACATGAGGCAATAGAATCTGTGTAAACCTGCGGATCAAACTGCATTCCGATCCGGTTGAACACAGAATCTGACAGCATTGAAACTCTGTAGAGTTCTTCCCAGCCCTGGGAAACTGAGGTATCCTCCTCCCAGGCGGCAAGAAGTACCTTCTTCATCACAATTTTCGTCATCAGATTCATTCTGCCTCCGGGTTCTAGAACTGCAACCTGTAAATCGGCAGGAAGACTGTTGAACACAGAAAGATACTCGTCTGTGGTCACAGCAGAACCATTCACAGAACCAAGTTCCCCGGAATTCCCGCAAGACAAAACAACGAGCACTGTAACTGCTGTAACAACATGAAGAAGCGTTCGCATATATATCACCTCAGCTTACTATAGAATTAGTGTTAACGATTCCCGAAGTATTGGGCGAATATACGCAAAACAGTGAGCAACGCGAACATTCTTTCTTCAGGCAGGCTGTTTCTGAATTTTCTGGAAAGCACTGTCCGTCCTGTCTTTTCCTCCTGCACATTCCATTCTTTTCCAGCCAGTGATCTAACCTTCTGTTCCCTGGGGGCCGCTCCGGGTAAAAAAACAAGCCTTGCCATGGAAGAACTCAGAACAACATCCTCAATACCTGCTTTCATTGCCAGACTGTTCACCCGGGCACGATCGGCAACACCTTTCACCGGCTGCGGTACTGTACCGAACCTGTCTTTAACATATTCGAGCCACTGTTTTATATCATCCTGATTCTGTACCCGCCAGACCCATCTGTACAGGTGAACTCTCTCTGCGGTGTCCGGCATGTACTCTTCGGGAATAAATGCCTGCCCGGGAAGTTCAATACGAGCTTGAGGTCTCTGCAAGCCGCCTTTCTCACCCTTAAGCATGCTTACCTCGCGGGAAAGCAGTTCCTCGAACATGGAGTATCCAACAGCCTCTACCTGACCACTCTGCCCTGCTCCCAGAAACTCTCCAGCACCGCGCAGTTCAAGGTCGCGCATGGCGATGTGCCATCCGCTTCCCAACCTGGTGTACCTCTGAATTGCTTCCAGCCTGTTTCTTCCTTCCGGCTTCAACCTGCCGAGACCGCCTGGTGTGATCATGTAACAATACGCTCTGTGGTGGCTTCTACCCACTCTGCCTCGCAACTGGTACAGTTCTGCCAGGCCGAAGTTCTGCGCATTGTCAATAAACATGGTGTTCACCCTGGGCAGATCTATACCCGACTCGATTATGCTGGTAGAGAGAAGCATCTGGTATTTTCCTGCCATAAACGAGTGCATCACATCTTCAAGCTGATGTGAGTTCATTTGACCATGCCCCACAACGATATCTATATCAAGAAAACTCTGTAGCCTGCTCTTTATCTTTTCTATGGTGCTTATGCGGTTGTGTACAAAGAATATCTGACCGTCTCTTTCCAGCTCTCTGGCCACTGCCCTTGCAATAATGTCGTGGTTGAAAGTGGTAATCTCTGTTTGAATTGGGTACCTGTCCCTGGGGGGAGTTGAAATAATAGAGATTTCTCTGAAACCGGAGAGGGCCATGTGAAGAGTTCTTGGAATAGGAGTGGCTGTCAGGGTAAGCGTGTCCACCGTTGCTTTCATTTCGCGCAGATACTCTTTCTGTTTTACTCCAAACCGCTGCTCCTCATCCACGATCAAAAGACCCAGGTTGTTAAACCTGACATCCTTCTGCAGAAGACGGTGAGTTCCCACAACTATGGACACATCACCCTGCGACAAGCCTGTGAGCGTTTTTTTCTGTTCTGCCCGGCTCTGAAATCTGCTGAGAACGTCTACCTTTACCGGAAACTCTGCAAGCCTGTCACGGAATGTGTTGTAGTGCTGCTCGGCCAGAACTGTGGTCGGTGCCAGAACAGCAACCTGAACACCAGCTTCCGCCGCCCTGAACGCAGCACGAAGAGCCACCTCTGTTTTCCCGTAACCCACATCTCCGCAGATAAGCCTTTCCATTGGAGTGTCTTTCGAAAAGTCGTTCATTACAGCAGTTATTGCAGCGGCCTGATCCGGAGTTTCTTCGTAGGGAAAACTCTTCTCCATGGCTTCAGACAACCTGTCTGGCGGAGGAAACGGCGGCCTTTTTCTTACGGCTCTTTCGGCATACAGTATTGCAAGCCTTCCGGCTATTTCCTGTGCTCTGCTTTTTACCCTGGCAAGCCTTTTAACCCATGCGGTTCCGCCAATTTTGTCGAGAACCGGGTTTCCTCCTCCTGGAGTAAGGTACTTCTGAACCTGACCAATCTGTTCCAGAGGAATCATAAGCCTGTCTCCATCCCTGTAAACAAGCTCTAGACAATCCACATCACCGCTTGCCACTGACAGCCGCTTTAATCCAAGAAACTGCCCGATACCGTAAGACTCGTGCACGATGTAGTTTCCAGGCTGAAGCTCTTCCCACGATGCCAGTGTTTCACCGCCCCGAAACTTCCTGACCCTTTCCGGGCGTCTTCTTGTGCTGAGCAGCTTTCGCTCGCACAGAAACGCAATACTGGGGCTGGTTTCTCTCATTACAAAACCATCGGAAATGGAAAGCACCTGAACTTCCACCAATTTCCGGAGATCTTCCGGAAGCAGCTCCCTGAAGGAATTGGATTCGGCAGCTGTATCGCACGCAACGGCAATTCTGAAACCACTGTCGTGCCACTGCCTCATCTGCCGGAACATCTCGTCACGATGCCCCATAAACCCGGTTTGTGGCTCTGTGGGCAGGTAAAAGTCTACACTGTCTGAGGGAACCAGAGTGTGCTCCAGAACGCGGCCGCAATCGGAAATACTGTTTTCAATTTCCCCCCAGGAAGCATAGGCTTCGGTAAACTCGAATGGAAGATCCCCCGGGAAGGCAACTTTTCTTGCCAGAATCGTTTCTTCAATAACCTGTTTCAGTCTTAGAGGCTCTACAAGAATTAGCGTTCCTATTTCCGCCAGATAGTCAAAGATCGTGGAATAGCTGCTGAAAAACAGAGGCAGGTGATGCTCTATTCCCGGGAAATCACTTGCCCCGTACATGTATTCCTCAAGCGGATGTTCATCAGGTACCCTGTCTGCTGCTTTGTTCCATTCCTCCGGAGTAAGCACTACCTCCCTGGCAGGCAGAATAACTGCGGTACCAACAGTGTTGATAGTTCTCTGTGAGTGCTGATCAAACAGGCGAACCGACTCAACTTCATCTCCAAAAAACTCAATCCTGTACGGGTTGTCATTCCCGTAGGTACCGATATCAATAATGCCGCCCCTTCTGGACCATCTTCCCTGCTCAAACACAGAGGATTCTTTGATGTATCCTGCTGAAAGCAGCCAGCTTTCAAGGCTGTCTGGACTGAGGCGCATTCCCCTGTAAACAGAGAGCATTCTGAACGAATCTCTGGGGGGAAGCCTCTTTACCAGAGACCTTGCCGGAACAACAACCAGAGTATCGTGTCTGGCCGAATGCAAACCAGCCAGGCACTCAATTCTGTCTGCAACAACACTCTGATGAGCTGCTTCGCCCTGGAAGGGAAGAGTCTCGTAGGCGGGAAAGTACAGCACTTCCTTCCCTGTAACGGCTTTGATATCATCCCGGAGAGCCTCAGCGGTTGTTACAGTAGGGGCAACCACAATGGTCGGGCCGGCAAGCCTGTGAGCAGATACCACCGCAAAGGAAAGAGATGCACCCCCAAGACCTCCAATTGAGGTTCTGGACTTCTCGGCCAAACTGTCAAGTATCGGAGCGAATACAGAGTCCCAGAAAAACTCATCTGTCGCAGAATGGGTCACTCCACAGACTCCAGAGAGTCGGTTTCAAGTTCGGGTTCTTCCTGTGGCACAGGAAGGTCTGTTCCGGTAAGCATGGACCACTGAGCCTCTAATACAGACATCTCAGCAAGGAATCTTTCAAGCTCTTCCCCTTCAAGCGGATCTGCAGGAGGCATAATCTCAGTAGCCGGATTTACATAGGATCCGTTCCTTCTCATTTCAAAATGCACGTGTGGGCCTGTTGAAAGACCTGTAGAGCCTATGTACCCGATGATTTCTCCCTGATGAACAAAACTTCCCACATTCTGCCCCGATGCGAAATTGCTCATGTGACCGTATCCCGTTTCGTAACCGTTTGCGTGCCTGATGCGAACCATGTTACCGTAACCTCCACTCCAGCCCCGCAGTGTGATCACACCATCACCAACAGCGTATATCTCGGTTCCCAAAGGTGACGCATAGTCTATACCCCTGTGGGCCCGTGTGTATCCAAGTACCGGATGCATCCTGCCATCAGAGTACCCGGAACTGACCCTCCCAAACGGAACAGGCATTTTCAGGAACATAGTTCTCAGAGAGGCCCCGTCGCGGTGGTAGTGGTCAAGAATAATCTCGGCTGAATCTGACTCTTCCGGGCGGTGGAAGAACGGGAATGCTTCTGCAATTCCGCCGTATGCAAACTGGTACTTGGCTGCAAGTATTCTTCTGAAACCCGTTTCCCCATCAACAGGGTAGCGGTTCTCTTCAATGAGAATCCAGAGTTTGTCTCCTACCTTCACATCGTAGTAGAAATCAATATCGTAGACGAACAGCCTGTCGGTAAGAGCACGCTGAAGCTCCGAAATGTAACCCACCGCCCTTGACGAGTCTCTGCTGTTTACCAGAATTCCTGACTCCGTAAGATCTTCAGGCAGTGCCGTTTCCCACAGAGCATCCCATACTGTGGTGGAAACTTCGCAGGAAATGGCTCTCTGACGAACCCACCTTTCCTGCGGTACATACTCCCACCCGGAAGGATTGCCGCCGGTGTAGCAGATTCTGTAAAATCCCCTCCTGTTACGCGGATAGGCTCGGAGTTCCGAAAGCAGGTCGTGGGAGTATATCGCACTGAGGGTATCACCTGGCCGCTGAACGGTCCATCCCAGGCTGTCCATAAGAATTCCGCATGTGGACACATACTGGCCGCCTGTGATACCCAGATCACGAACAGCCCCACCGAGAAATCCGTCGCCTATGGTAGACGTGTAAACATCTATTGTGTCTGCCAGTAGTGCAAGCATTCCTGTGCGGCAACTGTCAAGAGTATCTATACCTGCACAGAACTTCCACGGGTCTCCGGTGCCACGGTCACCAGAGACTGCAAACATCATTGTTACCCCTATGGCAGCCACAATAAGAACTACAGCAAGCCAGTTTCTTCTGTATCGAAGCAATTTTCCTCCGTTAAACCGAGTCAGGTATCGTTTGAATAGAGCCTGTCACCGAAATCACCCATCCCCGGTCTGATGTACCAGCTGGAATCAAGTTCTCTGTCAACACACACAGTAATAACTGTGAGGTTCTCAAATGCCTCCAGCCGGGCAATCCCCTCTGGAGCGGCCACAACAGAGACCAGAATAATTTCCGATGCCTTCTTTTCGAACAGATACTCAAGAACTGACGCCGCAGTTCCACCGGTTGCCAGCATCGGGTCAAGAACGATAACTTTTTTTCCTGCAACATTGGGTATAGACGAGTAGTGCCACACCGGTTCTGCTGTTGCTTCATTTCTGCTTATTCCTATGAAAGCCACCTGGCTGTCTGGAAGCAGATCCTGAAACGCCTCCAGCAGCCCAAGACCTGCCCGGAGAATGGGAACAATAACAGGATGGTCAATCAGAACCTCGCCCAGGGTGGTTTCCAGAGGTGTTTCCACCTCTGCCGGAGCAGTAGAAAGGTCTCGAGTTGCCTCAACAGCCAGAAGATATGCCAGTCGGTTGGCGTAAGCCCTGAATCTGGCAGGAGAAGCTTCTTTCCTTCTTAATCTTGTAACAAAGTCTCTTGCAACAGGATGCTCGAATTCAATCATTTCCATGTGGTTAATACCCTTTCTGCTGTTCGTTGACAAAATACAGAAAAAAATGTAAACTCGCCAGATGTGCAAACAAAAACCGGAAGGAGCGGGCAATGGATACACTCCAGAGTCTGATTGACAGAAGTCTTGTTTACCAGATGACAAATGAGGAAAAGTTGAACGAACTCCTGGATGCCGGTTCTCTCTCCTTTTATATAGGTTTCGATGCCACAGCAAGCAGCCTGCACCTCGGCCATCTTGTTCCGCTGATGATAGCCAGCCACCTTCAGAAAGCCGGGCACAAACCTCATGTTCTTATTGGAGGAGCAACAGCTCTTATAGGCGACCCTTCAGGCAGATCAACCGAGCGATCCCTTGAAACTAGAAACACCATTAACAACTGGGCTGATTCTCTGAAAGCCCAGATGAAGCGGTTCCTTGATTTCTCTGGAAACACAGCAAACGGAGCTGTTCTTCTGAACAACGCAGACTGGCTTAACAAGTTGAACTACATCAGTTTTCTTAGAGATGTGGGCAGACATTTCAGTGTTAACAGAATGCTCACTGCCGAAAGTGTGAAACAAAGGCTGGAAACCGGGTTATCATTTCTTGAATTCAACTACATGCTGCTGCAATCCTATGACTTTCTGCACCTGTTTAAAGAACACAACTGCACTCTTCAAGTGGGTGGAGCCGATCAGTGGGGAAACATAGTGGCTGGAATCGACCTGATTCGCAGAAAGGAATCTTCCGAAACCTACGGTTTCACCTGTCCGCTGGTTACCACTTCAACAGGCGAGAAGATGAGCAAATCACAGCCTGGAGGGGCTGTCTGGCTTGACCCGGAACTTACATCACCCTACCAGTACTACCAGTTCTGGATCAATGTAGATGACAGAGATGCAACCTACTTCATGAAACTCTACACCTTCCTCTCTATCAACGAGATCGCAGAGTACGAGAAACTTGAAGGCGCGGACATCAGGAAGACAAAAGAAAAACTGGCGTTCGAAGCCACAGCAATAGCACACGGTACAGATGAAGCGGAAAAAGCGCAGAGCGCAGCCAGATCTCTTTTTACCGGCACAGGAACACAGCAGGATGTACCATCAACCAGCATACCCATGGCAGATATTGCAGAAGGTATTACTGCTGTTGATCTGTTTACCAGAACAGGGCTGTGCTCGAGCCGCGGTGATGCCAGAAGGCTTGGTAAACAGGGAGGGCTGTACATACAGGGTATAAGAGTATCGGCCCCTGAAGAAAGAATAGTGGGAACTCTTATTGAAGATAATTCTCTGCTTCTGAGAGCAGGCAAAAAGAGATACCACAGGGTTAACTTCGTGTAGTCTACCGCCTGTGCTGCGGAAGAAGAAACCGGTTCAGATCGCTCCAGGGGAAAAAGAGTTCGCCGTCAGGTTCTGCAGCTGCGTGAGGGTAGTTGAAATTGTAATGAAAAACCATCCCTCCCCGCCGCATTCCCATGCTTCCCAGATTCTCTTTGGAAAACACATACTCGTAACCGGTTTTGTTCTTTATTCGTTCCTGAAGCATATTGTCGCACCGTTGAATAAGCTCGGGTATTGTTTCCTGGATAAACAAATCACCCGGTGTAACTTCTTCCCCGGTTTCAAGGTTAAAAAGATACCTGAAAACCATGGATGACGGATATGCCTCAAGTGTTTCCACTGTTATTTCCAGATCGAGATACTGAAAGTCGCTCCATCTTACCTGAAATGAAGAACCGACTATTCCCCTGTGGTTAAGGCGGTAGTTTGCAACAGTTTCCTCGACTGGTTCGCCTGTTACATTTTTATAACCCAGAATTTCGTTAATCCTGCTAACTCCAGGCATGTCACCTTCAACAACAGGCCACTGAATTACGCCACCGTCTTCTCCAATCACAGTTTCCATATTGCTGACTGAAACCAGTGGAGTACCTACTTGAATTACTGCGACTAAACCTGCCGTCAGCGATGGGAAATAAAACATGGAGTTCCTCCCTGCATTAGATGTTCAAAGCTGAATGGCTGCAGAAGTGGTACAACAGGGAAACAGGTCTATTCCATACAGACCTTAACCCTTCCCACAATACCTGATTCAAGCCTGACCTTGATGCCGTGAGGGTGGTAGGATGATTTTGTAAGAAGTGCTGCGATTACACCGTCTGTAAGTTCTCCTGTTTTCTGATGGTGCTTCTGAACAATCTGCACCCTCATACCTGCTTTCAACTCCGATCGCTTTGTTACATCCACTGCTACACCATTGCCCCAAGTACTGAAATAGCAGCTTCATAGTCGGGTTCATCACCAATTTCAGGAACCAGTTCAGTGTAAACAACCAGATCGGAAGCGTCCAGAATAACAACAGCTCTTGTAAGAAGACCAGCAAGAGGTCCTGTAGTCAGGGTAACTCCGTAGTTTCTGCCAAAATCCGGTGAACGGAAGCAGGAAAGGGAAACAACATCCTTCAACCCCTCTATCTCGCAGAATCTTGAGTGAGCAAAAGGCAGATCAGCAGAAATGCACAGGACAACTGTGTTGTGGAAACTGCCAGCTTCTTTGTTGAACCTGCGAACAGATGCGGCACACACAGAGGTATCAAGACTGGGGAATATGTTCAGTACCTTTACTTTTCCCGCAAAATGCTTCAATTCCTTCATTGACAGATCGGTTGCAGTAAGGCTGAAACCCGGGGCTTTCATCCCCTCTTCGGGAAGGGCTCCCACAGTTTCTATCTGATCACCATGCAGCGTAACTAATGCCATGTTCTCTCCTCTCAGTAATCCGAAAGATCCAGTTGAACGACAGTTTCATCTATGGTTATGCCAAAGAGCTGTTGATCTGTGTTTATTACAAAATCACCGATGGAAACGCCAGGATCGATGGTATCAAGCAGTTCACCCGAAGAGCTGAAAACAAGCAAATTTCCAAAATCGCTTATCCACAACCGACCCTGCGGATCTACATCCATTCCCTGCGGCATTATGAACAGATCATCACTGCCGAACCTGTCACGGAAACGACCATCAGAGTTGAAACTGAATACCGCATTATTGAACGATCCGAAGGCATAGAATTCTCCCAGATTTCCCGACACAACCGTTGTTGAAAGCTCGCTGTCACCTGTGTTTGAACTTATGGCGTTTTCAAGCATCAGCGTTATTTCTCCGTCTGAATTAAAGCGCAGAATGTCATCCCCGTGCTTGTACCACGACGCCAGAATGCTTCCATCCGGAGCTGTGTCTACATCGCCGAAGCCCCAGCCTTTCGGATGCTGCAGTGTATCAAGAAGCTCTCCGGAGTCACCGGAGTACGCAAACAGATCACTTCCATACACCAGGTACACTGTACTGCTGTTACCGGCTGACATTGAGGAAAGGTAGTACTCTTCATCCGAAGCGAATACCCACTGCCGCAGGTAGTCTCCGTCTGTATCAAAAACCTGTATTCGCCCTGTTTCTCTTTCCCCAACATAAATATGGTCTTTGCCGTCAATTGCAATACACACTGGATCCTGAAAGAATCCAGGCCCGCTTCCCGCACCGCCGAATTCATTTACCAGCATGGTCGGACTATCCTCTGAAACCGCGTCGGACAGTTCTGTAACTGCAGACCCCGTCATGGTGTAAACAAACACGGAAATACCGACTACCAGCAGAATGCTTACGACAACACTAACTACAATTGTTCTACCGCACGACTTTGTCGGAAACACCAGTGTTCTTGCTGTTGGCGCAGACGAAGGCGGCTCCCTGTATCCCGGAACCATGATCGAGTTACCGCAGTACTGGCACTCAACCGACGGAACCCCCCTGCGAACCTTTACCTTAGCACCGCAAGACGGACATTCCAGCTGCATGGCCATAAACCCTCCTATGGTTAGGGAATAGTATAACCCACGAGGCTGCGCCAACCAAATCTTCATCAGGTGTGTTTTTCCCGGAAACTTCAGAACAGTATTCTCCCGTTGCTTATGTTGTGGGAATACGCATAGATTCATCTTGTGAGGAGGTTGAATGTACTGTCCAAAATGCGGTCACCAGCAGAATGATGGCAACCGAGAGTGCGCGCGCTGCGGCCTTATTTTCAGCAGGTACAGCAGAATTGATTACAGCAGTCTAACACAACCCAGTCTGCTCCGCAGAGTGCTGAGCTACCTGCTGTACACAAAAGACAGAGTTCCGGTTGCCGGGTTTGCCGGCCGCCTCGGTCTTTTTGTTTTTCTTGTGTTCTGGTCTTTCGGGTTCATGGTTCATACAGTTGAAAGCAATTATGCCGGAAACTCATTCATGCACCTTGTTAATCTGCCTTTTCACGAGGCCGGACACGTTTTTCTTGTGTTTGCAGGAAGTCTGATGCATTCCATGGGCGGCAGTCTTGGTCAGGTGATAATGCCACTTATCTGCATGCTGACGCTTCTTATAAAAACAAGAGATACATTCGGTGCCTCTGTGACGCTGTGGTGGATGAGTGAGAGTATTCTAGACATTGCCCCCTACATCAACGACGCGAAGACAATGCAGTTGCAGCTGCTTGGCGGTAACACCGGAACAAATGCTCCCTATGGTTTTCACGACTGGAATTTCATACTTAGCGAACTTGGGCTACTGGAACACAGCCACTTTATTGCAGTAATCGCCGATACGGCAGGAAAAACAGTTATGGCAATATCTCTTGTGTGGGGAGCAACGGTTCTGGCAAGACAGCTCGGGAAGCTGAAAAACAACTAAGATCACGCAAGCGTACTTATTATAACTGCAATATCAGACTCATCAGCATATTAAGGAACATTGTGCTATTGACATGACAGACTGTATTCGCTTAGCATTACACAGTAGCTCTGAGGGGGCAGTCATGTCTTACACAATCGATTACGACGAAGAGAACAATTGCGTTTGTGTTACCATCACCGGCTATTTTAACCTCTCATCCATGAAAAAATTGGCTTTAATAGTGGGCAATGTTCTTTCAGAGCACGGAAGTCGCCGCATTCTGAACAACATGGTTGATGCTGTGCTTACCGAATCTGTATCGGAAACTTACTACATGCCTGCTGCAGCCCTGGAACACGGCGTTCGCCGCAGCGTGAAAAGGGCTCTTGTTGTTAAAGAAATAACCCAGGAGTTTCTCTTTCTTGAAACTGTGTTCCTCAACAGCGGCAACATAGTGAAGATGTTCACTAAACCCGATGAAGCCACGCGCTGGCTCTTCTCCGGAGACACGAAGAACAGATAGAATCAGCTTTCACCCTTTTCTTCCTGTATACCAGGCATCAACGACATTGATGAACCACAGTAATGCCATTGGTACAAGAAATTGTGCCCTGACCACCTTCAGGCTTGAAACAACTACGGTGCCCATTGATGACAGCGATATTTCCCCGCCCTGAAGAGCGATGCTTTCAAGACCCGACCAGGTACTCCGAACAGCGGTAACAATCATGGCTGCAACTGCTGCAATGCTGAGAAGGGCAAAAACAGCACCGCGTTTCCGGTGGTTAAGAACAATCTGCCCTGATCCGGGAAAAACCAGGGCAGACCACAGTACTCCGCGTGTGCTGTTTTTCACTTTAGAGCTTCGCCGTTTTTACGCCAGAGAACAAAACTGTTGCTACCTTCCAGTAGACCCTCCGCCGGTTGTTCCACCCCGACCGGTTCCACCGGTGTTTCCTGTGCGGCCACCTGATGAGGATCCGTCTCTTCCAGTATCTCCACGGCTCGAATTCATCGCAGTTACAGAGCTTCTGAGAGAAGCTATTTCCCCTTCAAGACCGTTGATTTCATCCTCAAAACCATCTATTCTTGTCTGCAGACTATCGATAAGAAGAGTCTGAGTTTCCACAAGAACAGACATCTCTTCCATAAGAGAATCTGATCTTGTTGAAAGAGTCTCGAAGTCTTCGTCAAAATCGTTTACGAATTCCTGAAAATCAAAGTCGGGCATATCAGGCATCTCAAAAGCTCCTGAAGCAAGCTGGTCTTGAAGATCATCTATTCTGTCTGCCAGTTCTTCGTTGTTCTCAACAACATCCTGTATCTCATCAGAGATATCATCCACCCGGCCCTGTACCTGTGAGGCGACCTCTCCGGCTCCGGGCATTTCACATGCACCGAAAAGCAGTGCAAATCCTGCAGCAAGTAGAACGGTCCTTTTCATACTAACCCTCTTTTCCTGTTTTGTTTTCGCTGAATACTTCAGCGGTATAAGCAAATATTTCAGTACCGCTTTTTGTGTAAGCGTCTGGTGCAAGCCCTGCCTTTATACATGTGTGAGCCAGAAAAGTTTCCCTGTTCCACCCCTCTTCTTCCGCTACCTGTGGCAACAGAGTTCCTGCCCTCGCCCCCTGCCTTATGTAAAGCCCGTGTTTTCCAGGAACCACATCCTCAGCTTGTATCCTTTTCATGGGAGACAGAACTGAAATCTCAATGATCAAATCATCCACCTCTTCAGGTGATACAGGAACAAATCTGGGGTCGGAAACAGCCGCCTCCCTGGCCATGGCTATAACAGTGGAACCTAGCGTTCCAGTGCCTGTGAAGTGACCGATGCAGCCCCTGAGCCTGCCGCCGGCCTTAAGGGTAACAAAAGCTCCGCCAGGCATTCCGCACACATCATCCTCTGGTAAGTCTGGAAGCTGTTCACCGCCTGCCGCAGCCAGAACTGCTCTGCGGGCAAGAGAGAGAAGAACTCTTTTGTCTGTATCTGTCATCTGGTCACCATCCCCGAAAAGTAGCCTACAACCTCGTCTGTTCCTGCGCCTGCGTCTGCCGAGGTGCTGTAATCAATTTCAATCGCATTTTTCGCCCATCTCAATTCTGCAATAAACAACAAAGTTTTAACCGCCCATCTTCCGCAGGCCTGGATGTTATCTGTTATCCTGTCTGGAGAAAGACTGATAAAGGCATCTATTACCTGCCTGTCAAGTTCTGCCGCTACCTGAAGAGGGTAAAAATGAGAGAGGTCGCTGGATGCAACCACAAAGGCATCTGGAACACAACGCTGAATCAGTTCTGCCGTTTTTCTGCAGTCAGGTTCACTTCCAAGAACAATGGGAACAACATCGGCACCGGGCCACTTTACCTGAATAAATGGAATCATTACCTCAAGGCTGTGCTCGCTAAAAACAACACTGCCCATTTCAGAGGCTATTGCACTGGTTGCCACTGTGTTCACAGGGCACATTCCAAGGGGAGTTTCAATGAAATCCACTTCAAATACTGTTTCCCCAGAAAGAGGATACCTGTGACTGGGAGCAACAACTACAACTGTTGAAACATCATCAGGAGCAGAGGCGAATCCCCGCCCTGCAGTTCTTCCGGAGTAGGTGTAGCCTGCGTGGGGAACCACCATGCCCACGGCATTTTCCACCGGTCGGCACTCGTTGCAAAGAAGCCTCTTTACAAAAACCCGAAGCTCTTCAGTGCCGGCAGGGTAAAAAGAACCGGCGAAACGTGACTTAAGCACTTTATTCAAGCATATCCCCCATACCGTAAAGTCCGTAAGGTTTACCTGCAATAAACTCTGCTGCCCTGATTGCGCCGTGAACAAATACTGCTCTGTCTGTAGCTGTGTGGCTGATAGTAAGCCTTTCACCGTCACCCAGAAAGTATATGTGATGCTCGCCTGCCACATCACCACCGCGAACAGAATGAACTCCTGCAGTTCCAGACTCTCTCTCTCCTGAATCTTCATTGCGACCAATAACCACACGGCCAGGCCAGTTTTCGAGCAATGACAGTGCCGTACCGCTGGGGCTGTCTTTCTTGTTCCTGTGGTGGAACTCTACAAGCTCGTGGTCGAAACTGTCACCGAGCATATCTGTAGCAATTCTCATGAGATTACCCAGAACGTAGATGCCAATACTCATGTTCGATGAGTAAAACACCGGCCTTTCTGATGACCACTTTTCCAGATAGCTGCTTTCATCGACTCCTGTGCCGGTGGTTCCGGAAACAAGTGCGGCTTCTGTACCGGAAAGCAGAGTGTCAAGATCATTCCATGCGGAAGCCTGCGAAAAATCGATCACAACCTCAACAGAACTGTTCAACTTGTAACTGTCGCCTTTGTCAAATGTTTGAACGATCTCAAGTTTCCCTGAAGACTCCCTGGTGAAAAGCCTGCCCATTCTGCCTTCAGAACCGAAAATCGCCACCTTTGTCACAAAAGCTCCAATGCTTCCAAAGCACCTCTAAGAATATGGGTGCTCTCTTCTCTGACAGGCACCAGAGGTTCTCGGAGCATATCACTGGAAATAATACCCATGAGCTGAAGTGCTTTTTTAACAGGTGAAGGATTTGTTTCCACAAACAGAACCTTGAACAGACGATACAGATTATCGTGGTAATTTCTTGCCTCTTCTACTTCGCCGTTCAAGCCTAGTTGAATCATGCTGCTCATTTGAAGCGGCACAATATTCGATGCCACAGAAACAACACCGCTGCCTCCCATAAAAACCTGGGAAAGGCTCAGGTGATCGTCGCCGCTCATGTACGCCATGGATGAAAGTGCGCGGAGCTGAGTAACCCGTTCCATGTTTCCAGCAGCATCTTTTACACCTGCAATGTTGGGATGTTCACCAAGCCTCGCGATTGTTTCCACTGTCATGTTTGTTCCGGTTCTGCCAGGAACATTGTAGATAATCACAGGCTTCCTGCTGGCATCAGCCACTGCAGTGTAGTGGGCAAGCTGCCCCTGTGCTGTGGGCTTGTTGTAATAGGGTGTAATTACCAGCACAGCATCTACTCCTGAACTGCTTACAGCTTCAGTAAAACTTACTGTGGAAGCTGTTGCATTAGTGCCTGTTCCAGCGATTACAAATACTCTTCCGCCTGCAGTTTCAAGAACGGTATGAATCACATCCAGCTTCTCCTTTTCAGAAAGAGTAGCCGGTTCTCCTGTGCATCCGCACGCCAGAAGACCCTGAACCCCTGAAGAAATCTGGAATTCCACCAGTTTCCTTAGAGATTCGTGGTCTACTAGCCCGTTCCTGAAGGGCGTAACAAGTGCGGTTACCGTACCCTTCAAAACCATTGGTTACTCCGTCATCTTTTTAACAAAGGGAGTAATCAGATCCATTGGTATGGGAAACGCAATTGTAGAATTGTTCTCGACCGCAATGTCTGTAAGGGTCTGAAGATACCTGAGCTGGAGTGCAGACGGATGGTGGTCAAGTACCTCAGCAGCCTCAGCCAGTTTTACTGATGCCTGAAGCTCGGCATCGGCACGGATGATCTTCGCCCTGCGGTCTCTTTCCGCCTCGGCCTCCTTGGCCATCATTCTCTGCATATCCTCGGGAAGGTCAACATGTTTAACCTCAACCGTGGATACTTTGATTCCCCACGGGTCTGTCATTCTGTCAAGTATATCCTGCAGTTTGCTGTTTATCTCATCTCTGTTGGCAAGAAGCTCATCGAGAGTGGCCTCACCGAGAACACTTCTGAGTGTGGTCTGAGCCAGCTGATTTGTGGCATACATGTAGTTGGTTACTTCAAG
>CAZRXU010000027.1:0-25861 GCA_964604135.1 uncultured bacterium
CTACACCATTCCACTGTACGGAATGATCTCCGGCGGAAAGGTGCTGGTTGTCTACGATGGTTTTAATCAGACGGCCCGAGATGTTGTAGATAGAGACCGAAACAGGTTCAGACCCGGTAACATTGAAAGAAATAGTGGCTATTGTGGTGAAAGGGTTGGGGCTGGCGATGATCTCACCACAAATTGTGGATGACTGGTCTTCTATACCTGTGTTCCCGAACCAGTCGATCAGAAGCCGGTAGTTGAAGTTATAGTTGGTGTAAAGAACAGCTGACTGATTGCCGCACCAGCCTGCTGTTGGAGGCCAGAACCCAGTTGCGTTGAAGTCGTTGATACGTTCAGGAGTTGAGAATGAATTTGGGGAAGAGTCGGTTGCCCAACAGAACATAGTTGAATCACCTGGATCGCTGTTGAAGGCCAGGGTTACTGCTGAGCCAGCTTTATAGCAACGGATGTTCGGCATGTTCTGGTCGCCAGAGCCACCTATCGTATGGCCATAAGTCCACGATGAACCGGCGTTGGTAGTGAAGTAATAAGCCAGATTATCGCCCGTGCCTGTTCCTTCGTAGGTAGCGAATACCCAGCCTGCACCGGCTGAAGTGTAGCTATAGGCAATGGATGCCCAGCTGAGATCGTACCCTCCGGTGTTATCTCCAACCTGGATGGAACTGTTCCAGGTTGAACCATAGCTTGCACTTCTTTTGATCCTGATGTTCTGGTTGTTTGTCATGCGGTCGTCAAGGAAAGCAACAGCAACGATTCCACCAGTAGTGGCGGCGATTGAAGGGTAAGGAGTTATTCCCGGATTTGTAAACAGGGAAATGTCATTTACCCAGTTATGGTTGTCCATAGAGCATCTTGTTGCCCTAATATCATTGCCGGAAGCGTCAACAACGTAAGTGGCGTATACCCAGCCACTGTTGTCTGTTTCTCCGTCAACATCGTAGTAGATAACATCGTTCGAGGTAACGGTTGTCCAGCCGTTTACGGACTGATCGGGGGTCATGTACCTCATTCTGAGCGTTTTGTCGATAAGGAAGAACATACACACCCAGCTTCGCCCGGAGGTGTCGCGAACCACTCTTATATGAGGGCTGTTAACCTCGCTCATGAAGCTGTAGCTGGAGCGCCAGTATGTCCATGTAGCTCCGAAATCCTCAGAGCGATAGACAATGGCACTGTCTTGTGAGGAATGGTCGGTGTCGTAGATGGCGTAAATATCACCGTTAGCGGGGTCTACATCGAAATCCTGGCCGGAACCTACACGGCCAGGAGAAATAAGAATGTCACTGCCCCAGTCATATTCCGGCCAAACACTAGAACCTTCGTCTCTTACCGGGTGCACCACCGGTGAAGAGAATGCCTGACTCCATGGATCGGCGTCACTGTCTGTGAAAATTGTTGCCGGGGGTAACGAAACGGAAACGGCACCATCGGGATTATCGAGAGAAACATCTTCAGCAGCGGTTGCAGAAAAGGCAACAGCGGCGAAGATAACAACGGTAAAGAACACTCGCATCATTTTGATACTCCTTCGGTTGGCAAAACCCAATCATGAGTGTCTGCGCCCACAGTCCCTCCAGTTTGCAGACATTGTCCTGGCGGCAGCCAGGGTAGTTGCATCTTGGGCATATTCGCTTTTCTCTGAGATCTTTTGCTGTTGAAGGAAGAAGAACGGAGGTAAAAAGGAACCCCGTCAGGCTGACCTGACGGGGCAGTAGCTTACTACTGGTTAAAGAAAGTCTTTACCTCTGCCCAGGAGTAGCGTTCAAGGCTTACAGTGTTATCGTAGTAGGTACGAAATGTGTAATCGTAGTTTGCGAATTGATTGTATCCTGGATTCGCGTAAACACAGCCGTAAGGGTAGGGGTTGTTTGAGTCGCCATTAATTCCCAGCGTGGTGTTACCTGTGAACACAAGGTAGTAGGTTGTTCCTGGAACAACAGGAACAGGGGTCCAAAATACATCCACCCATTGCCCGGCAGTGCCAATAGCACTTGCTTCAGTGAGCATTGTTCCCGAAGCATTGGGAAGCCCGTTTTCCCAAAGTTGTATTGTAACAGTGTCTGTGGAACCTAGATAGACATACAAATTGATTCCAGCACCGGAAATGTTCGTGTGTGTCTGCTGGAAAGACTGGGCAAGATCGATCTGATCAAAGCCAGCCATAAAGGATGTAGCACTCGGCTGATTCTGATCGATCTGGTTTGCAAGCGAAGGAGTAGAGGGAAGGTCTGACCGCGTAACAACATCATGATCGGCATAGACAATATCGTTGGTTCCGAGAGTAGGGCTGTATTCCCGGAGGCCACTTCTGGACCAAACCCGGGTATAGGCCGTGGGGATAAGGCTGCAGGTGTCCGCTGCAGCCGATGCTGCCAGTATTGAAATAATCAAAACTGTTCCTAATAAATATCTCATTTGTCCTCCTGATTGCTTTCCGGTCTTTCCGTCGCGGTTAAGACCGGGTTTCGGGTTGAACTGCCGGTGTCCTTCTCTCCCTTGTTCCGGTTATCAACGGTTTTGCTGAATTGAATACCGCACCTGTAGCAGTATTTAGCAAATGCAACTCTTACAGGGGCCCGGCATTCAGGACATCGTGAGATCAGACGGATTCCACAGTAGGGGCAGACATTGTCCTGGTTACCACCAAGGTAGTTGCATTTCGGGCATATTCGCTTTTCTGTGTTGTTCATGCGGGTATCATCGGGAGAGGCCGCTAAAAAAGCGTTAAAACAGAGGAAACCGCTTTATTGCCGGGCTTAAGACCTTCTCGAACATTGGGAAGAGCCCCCTGTTTTCCGCAGAGGGCTCCCGTGACTGTTGCCGATGGCTGCTATGGAACCATTACCAGTCTTGTGGAAAGAACAGATGCACCTATGTTGAGGCGGCAGAAGTAAACACCAGGGGCAACAGAAGCACCGCTGTAGTCTACGCCGTTCCACTGTACGGAATGATCTCCTGCGGAGAGGTACTGGTTGTCAACGATGGTTTTAACCAGACGGCCTGAGATGTTGTAGATGGAGACAGAAACAGACTCAGACCCGGTAACACTGAAAGAAATACTGGCTGTTGTGGTGAACGGGTTGGGGCTTGCGATGATCTCACCACAAGTTGCTGATGGCTGGTCTTCTATACCTGTGTTCCCGAACCAGTCGAAGAGAAGCCCGGTGTAGCCGCCGGAGTAAAGAACCGCAGGCATAGAGCCGGTCCATCCTGCTGTCGGAGGCCAGGATCCAGTTACGTAGAAGTCGTTGATGCGTTCAGGAGCAGTAAAGTAGTTTGGGAAAGAGCCGGTTGCCCAACTGAACATGGTTGAATCACCGGGATCACTGTTGAAGGCCAGAGTTACTGCTGAGCCAGCTTTACGACAACGGACGTTCGGCATGTTCTGATCGCCAGGCCCACCTATTGTCTGGCCATAAGTCCACGACGAACCGGCGTTGGTTGTGTAGTAATAAACCAGATCGTCGCCGGTGCCGGTATCCTCGCAGGTTGCGAATATCCAGCCTGCATCGGCTGTAGCGTAGTTATAGGCCATGGATGTCCAGCTGAGATCGTACCCTTCGGTGTTGTCTCCAACCTGAACGGAAAGGCTCCAGGTTGCACCGTAGTCCGTACTTCGCCTGATTCGGATGTTCTGGTTGGTTGTTAGGCGGTCGTCAAGGAAGGCAACGGAAACAGTACCGCAGACAGCAGCGGCTATTGAAGGGTACGGGATCATTTGCGGATTATTAAACAGCATAGTGTGATCTACCCAGTTGTGATTGTCAATGGAGCATCTTGCTACCCAGATATCATTGCCGGAAGCTGCTACAACATAAGTGGCATACAGCCAGCCGCTGTTGTCAGCCTCTCCGTCTACATCGTAGTAGATGACATCGCTCGAGGTGACAGTTGTCCAGCCGCTGGCAGACAGGTCTGTGGCTATGTACTGCATTATAAGGTAGTGGTTATCGTTAAGAAAAAACATACACACATAGCTTTGACCGGAGGTGTCGCGAACCACTCTTATCCGAGGGTTATTCATCTCACCTGAAGGATCGTAGCTTCTTTGCCAGAATGTCCATGTGGCGCCGCCGTCCTGGGAGCGGTAGACTATGACACTGTCCTGTGTGGCATGGCCGGTGTCGTAGATGGCGTAGATATCGCCGTTTGCAGGGTCTATATCGAAATCCTGGCCGGAGCCCACATGGCTGGAAGAAACAAGAATATCGTTGTCCCAGTCGTACTCAGGCCAACCTCCGGAACCCTCATCCCTTTCCGGGTGCGCCACCGGGGAGCAGTCCGCCTGAACCCAGGGAACTGCGTCACTGTCTGTGAAAATTGTTGCCGGTGGTGACTGCACGTCAACAGCACCATCGGGGTTGTCAAGAGATACATCTTCAGCTGCGGTTGCAGAAAAAGCAACAGCGGCGAAGACAACAACAGTAAAGAACACTCGCATCATTTTGATACTCCTTTGGCTGACAAACATCCATCACGAATGTCTGCGCCTGCAGCCTCTCCGGTTTGCAGACATTCTTCCCTAAAATTCAACCTGTTCCGGGTAGCGATGGCTTCGCTGAACTGAACACCGCACCTGTAGCAGTATTTGGCAAATGCAACTCTTATGGGGGCTTTGCGCCAGGGGCACGGTGAAATCAGGCTGACTCCACAGCAGGGGCAAACACTGTCCTGTTTGTCACCAGGGTAGTTGCATTTCGGGCATATTCGCTTTTGTGTGTTGTTCATGCGGGTATCATCGAGAGAGGGCGTTAAAAAAGCGTTAAAACAGGAGAATCGGAGCTATAATTGAGTTTGAGAGCTAATCTGCATGAAGAGGTCGACAGTTTCTTTTTCGGGAGAAACTCCGAGGTTTTCTCTAAGATTTACCAGCAGTTGTTTGTATTGCCTTATGGCACCGGTTCTGTTTCCAAGGTTGAAAAGACCCTGCATTATTATGCGGAAAGCCTGTTCGCTACAGCTGTCGGAAGCAGCCAGTTTCCTTGCGAGTAGAATTGCTTCACGCCATTCAGCCCGCATCATACATCTGTTCGCCAGCCAGAGAAGCAGATCCCTCATGACATTCTCCAGACTCAACTGCATATCTACAATTGGAAGACTGTAGAATTCGGGCAGCAGGTAGCTTCTGTAAAGAGACAAAGCTCTTCGAGCTCTGTCTTCAGCAATATGGAGTTTCCCCTGTCGTAAAGAATCCCGCCATTGTTTAGAGAGGGAGTTGAACTCCCAAAAATCTACAAGAATATTTTCTTTGTCGAGAAAAAGGAAGGGACCATCGGAAACAATGAAGTGGCCCAGCAGAACGTGGTTCAGGTGAGTGAGGACCACACGGAGGTTAGCCAGAGATTTTTTCTCTGTCGCTTCCGGCCAGAGATGGAGGGCAAGAACTTCTCTGGTTACCTGCCTGTTTTCAGTTAGAACAAGAAGCAGAGCCAGCAGTTCCCGCGCTTTCCTTGATGGCCAGCTTTTTCCAGTGACTGCTTTCAGCTCGCCTGGCCTTTTCACCGAAAGGCCTCCGAATGTGACAATTTCAAGTTTCTCATCAGCAGGTTCTTCCATCTGGTCTCTCGCGAATTTCAGAGCTTTCTGAAATCCTCGGTCTTCCATCTTTTCCTTCAGCCGGGTGATTCTCTCGAAGGCATTTATCTCCAGAAGAATTTTTAGTCCGTCTATTAAGTATTTTTCTCCAGCAGTTCCACCCAGAGCCAGCCCATATTCAACTAGTGTTTCGCTGATAAAAGGTTTTGCCTGCTTCTCTTTGAGTATTTTCAACGATTGTTCAAGGAGATTCCTTGCCTTGTCTGTTTGTTTTTTGTGAAGAAGAATCAGAGCTTTCTGCCCGAGCACGTGTGCGAACCGTGTTTCTGCACCAAGCTCTTTCAGAAGAACCAGTGTGCGGTTTACGGTTTTTTCGGCCAGATCCATCTCCCCCTTATTTATGTGAAGAGTAATGAAAACTTTCTGCAGATCGCTGAAATCGGCTTTGGATAAGTTCTGGTCAGGAATTCTTTTTAGAACAGCTTCAGCTTTGTCAAACTGGCTGGATCTGATGTGTATTCTTGCTGCTAATCTCAGGATGATGGACATCAGTCGGTGATTCTCTGTGTCTGCTGCCACTATTCTTGCCTGTTCAAGATAAGAAGAAGCACGGCGCAGATCTCCTCTGTTGTAGTAACAGTATCCCAGGTACATAAGATTAATACCTTTGCGCGGCTTTTTCTGAAGCAGATCAGCCTCTCTCAGGGAATAGTTGATTTCATCTATGGCTGTATCCAGTTTACCCATTGTCATTTTGATAAGACCAAGATTCGAATGTGAATCTGCTCTGTACATAAGAAGATGGTACTCCTCTACAATCTCCTGGGCCCTGGCAAAACTATGAAGTGCTTCCTCCTGGTCACCCCTGACATACGAAACAAAGCCAATATTGGTGTACGCCTTGTACAGAGCTTCCGGTACCTTCTCTCCGGGCATTTTGGCAATAAGCGAAAGAGCTTCCCTCCGGGACTCTTCCAGAAGTCCTTTCCGTCTGTTTAAAAGACATCGTTCAACTGCCATAGTCCAGTGGACAGGATCGTCCTTTTTGGATACAGAAATACCTTTTTTCAGATAATCCTCTGCTTCCAGAATGTTCCCGGAGCCCAGAGCACTGTGGAAAAGCATCCTGTATACCACAGCTGCTTCCTTCAGGAGCTTGCTGTTTACGAGTTCAGAAACAAAAGCTTCCGCCTCGCTGATTGAAAGAGAATTCCTTCCCATTATCCAGGACAGATGATTGAGGCCAGCTCTTATCTGTAGTCTTAACAGGCCTGCAGATTCACGGCGCTCGGTAATTCTGCTGGCAATAGTCAGATATTTCCAGGCGTTCCGGTAGTTGCAGCCGGTATTTATATAGCCCAGAGACAGATCAAACAGATAGTGGGCAAGTTCAATGGTTTCCTCTGAAGGTTGCAGATCCTCGGTGAGATGGCGAGCCACTTCATCGGGCTGCTGCCCCGATTGCTTAAGAATTGCTGCCAGTTTTCGATGAATACTGCGTCTTTTCCCTGGTTCCATTTTCCGGTACAGTATCGTGTGCACCAGAGGGTGTGAGAAGCACCTCATTCCACTATCGGAATCTTCCAGAATACCTGTTGCCATAAGTATATTCAAGGAACCCAGAAACTGGCTGTTATCTATTTCATCAGCCAGCTTTCGAAGAAGATCAGTCTGGAAATGCTCTCCTGTTACGGAAGCCTTCTGAAGCAAGTTCAGTTCCCTGCCGGATAAACTGTTGAGATGGTAGTTTACAACACTTTCAACGGTATCTGATATAAGAAATTCTTTGTAGTCTTCCTCAAGAACCCAGAGATTCCCGCTTGAAACAGTATGAAGGATATTCCCGCGGATCAGACCCTTCAGTGTTTCACCGGTGAAGAGGGGGTTCCCGCCGGTTACAGAGAAAAGCCACTCTGAAAACTGAGTAGGGAAAATTGTATCAAACTTCTTTTCCAGAAGCTGTTTAGTGTTGGTAGAAGATAAATTACCCAGGTCTATGCAGTGGATAAGCCTGTCTGCTTTGAAACGGTCTATGATTTTTTCGAGTTTTGTGTTGTTTTCGTGCAAACGCATTGTTGCCAGCAGCAGAACAGGCAAACCGTCAATTCGTTTTACTAGGTAATTCAGCAGTTCCAGTGAATCGTCACTCATCCACTGAATGTCATCCAGAATAATGAGCAAAGGTCTGGATCCGGCTAGATTCTCAAAAAAACGCTGAAATGAGTAGAGAAAAGAGAGATTTGTTGAAGAGGAAGCGGGTTCTGGAGAATCAAGTGGGTAATACCTGCGGAGTTCCGGAATCAGGTTTAGAAAGTAAGAGGAGATTTCAGGTTCCAGATATTTTACCATCCACCTGCGATCGTGTTCGAGGTCACACAGAAAATGTTTTACCATAAGGGTAAATGGGGAAAAAGGTCTGGTTTCAGCCTTCAATGCTCTTCCCCGCAGAATGTGTAGATTGTGGTCTCTGGTTCTTTCTTCGAAATGCTGTAGAAGCCGGGTTTTCCCGGAGCCTATTTCACCTTTGACAAGAATAAATCCGCCGTTGTAATTGAGGGCATCTTCAAAGTATCCGTCCAGTAATCCAAGTTCTTTTTGTCTGCCAACAAAGGGTATCAGATTTTTCAAACAGATTCTTCCCCCCTCCAGTGTGTACAACGAGTCAGGTACAGGGTCGGTGACCCGCGGAAAGATGTGTACACCGATTCTGGAATCTATGCGGCTGACCAGGCAAACCCGGTCAAAAGAAATCAATCTGCCCTAGCCTGGAAAAATATCACACAATTGCCCTGGCTGTGCAAGAAGCAGGCAGAGTGTGGAGTTTTTACCTAAAAGCCCTGCCCTGTCCAGCTTGCCCCGACATACAATTCAAAGGTTTCAAAATTGTCTGTGCCGGTTCGTAGCCCGCCGTTAAAGGCTATCCCGTCGGTAAGCAGATACTCCCCGCCGCAGCCCAGCATCAGCTTTGAGGACGTTGATCCGTTTATGGCAGCGTACAGCAGAATGTCGTGTGTTATGAAACTCGATCCTCCTGCGTTGAAGTACATCACATCAACCACAGAGCCGCTAAAGGGATTTCGGCCTCCGTTCAAAGCATACTCTGCAGACATGGACAGGCGGAAGTCAAGAAAAGTGGTGCTTGTTACCGCTCCGAAAGCCAGCTCTGATCCTCTGTCTCTGTATTCTTCTCCTGACGGAACAGTGAGTCTTCCAGTGAACTTGAGGGCGGTGCCTCCGCGGGCTTTTTCGTAAAGCCATCCTCCAGACAGGGTGATGTCTCCTATAGCAGAACCGCTGTACGCGTTGTCAACGGGAAAAACCGGGATATCAATGCCAGCCTCTATGTTGTTTTCCACTCCCCAGCAAGCTTTCAGCGGGGTACGGAGAATTGTACCGTTATCGGTGGAGACAAACTGAAACTCCATTCCTGCCCGTAGCAGACCTTTCTCAAGAATATCTGAACCTGGAAGACCTGACCAGCCGGAAAGACCAGCCGGGCCAACAGACCATGATGCAGAAAATGCAGCAGCAGTCACCGCAAGCAGCGCTAAAGTATTTCTCATTACTCCTCCGGGGTTGACATTCACTACCTTTTTATGGAAATGTACTACACCGGGAATATAGGTTCCAGTTGAAGGAGGTGATAATGAGAGCTGGCGAGGTATGGATTGTGGTTTCTGCCGCGGCATTTTTGTCTGGTGGAATCTTTACTGCAATGACTGATATGCCGGATATTACGGAACTGTATCCTGAAAACATGCCGCTAGCAGAACTGTCTGTTTACGATCAACTAAAGACAGAGATACAACCGTATCACTTCGGTAATGTTCCCCGGGAGTCTTTCTCTGGAGACACAACCGTGTGGGTTGTAGATCTGGATCACAATATGTACAGTCTGTTTCAGGCCGATCTGTATGTAACAAGAATTCTCAGAAGACTGAATTTCAGCAGTATTATTGCCGGGGAGAGGCAGGCAGGGGGAATTGTTTTCAGTGCGTTGTTTCCCAACGGTCAACCTCTGCAGATTCATTTTACATCACCGCGAAGAAACTGACTGTCCGGTAGAGCGTTTCGCTTGAGGTGGTCAATTCTTCTGACTTTATTTATCTTCCATCTCTTCCGGAAGGTTGTGTTGCAGGGGTGTGCGAACACTTCCGGCCAGACGATTGCTTTGTAACTGCAGATATAATAAAGAGTTAGCTGGATTGTTGATCACAGATGAAGGGGAATTCTATGAAGAGAACCGACAGATGGAGAATTTACAGCTCCGCGTTTGTGCTTGTGCTGGCACTGTTTCTCATCTGGCCCACAGTGAAGTGGTATTCGCTGCCGGCTGTAGAGAGAGACCGTGCAGAAGCCAGTGTTCAACCGGAGACAACAAACCCTTATCTGAGAGGGCTAATCGACAGCATGGAGGAAGAGGGCGGAGAGCCCGTGCTGGAACAGTACAGGCAGCTGTATCAGTCCAGCATGGGAACTATAAAGCTCGGGCTTGACCTTCAGGGTGGTATGTATCTGGCTTACACCGTGGAACCAACAGCAGGTCTTGATGCTGACGAGGCTCTCGACCAGGCTCTTGAAATTATCAGAAACCGAATTGATGAGTTCGGTGTTTCTGAACCATCTATTACCCGCCAGGGAAGCGACAGAATAATTGTTCAGCTTCCAGGTGTAAGAGACCCTGCAAGGGCTCGTTCGATTGTTGAAAGACAAGCTCTTCTTGAGTTCAAGATAGTAGCGTACCCCAATGCGGAACATCCATCTCCCTCCAGTATTCCGGTGATCAGGGAAATTGAAGCAGTTCTTGGAAACGAATTGCCTGAAGAAACGACAGAGGAGCCCTCTGTTGACGAAGAATTTTCTCTTCCTGCCGGAGGAGACAATTTGACCCTCCCGGCTCCGGAAATAGGCGACGAGCAGGTTCTTCCTTCCATAGAGGTTGCCGGTACTCTCAGCTCACTTCTCACTGCAGTGAACGAGAATGACGCAGCAGTTCTCAGCCTTATGCCGGGCGATTGGGTGATTTCACAGGGAGAAGAATTCGATACTTTCCAGTCTATAATCAATCGTGATGATGTAAAAGCGATTCTTTCGGAAGCAAATCTTATCTTTGTCTTCGGAAAACCAACGGCAATAGCTGATGGAACTGTACTCATGAGCGTTTTCCTCGTGCCGGAAGATTCTGGTCGCGGCTGGGATAGGCAGTCAGATATGGACTTGCCCTACTACAGGCTTACAGGGGCAAATCTTACAGATGTTCGTATCAGAATGGGAGATGCCAACTCCATGAGCAGAGATCCATATCTTTTGCTGGAGTTTGACGACGCCGGTGCTTCCAACTGGGCAAGGATAACTGGTGATAATGTAGACGAGCGCGTCTCCATACTCTTAGACGGCAGAATTTACTCTGTTGCCACTATCCGGGAAAGAATTACCGGAAGCGGAACAAGGCTTTCCGGGTCTTTTTCTGTGGAAGAAGCCAGAGATCTCAGGCTGGTTCTTAAAGCGGGAAGTCTGCCAGCCAGGCTGGTAATAGCTGAAGAACAGACAATAGGCCCCAGCCTTGGGCAGAAGGCTATCAGCAACGGCATGCTTGCCGGTATTGTTGGGTTGGTACTTATTGCGGTGTTTATGATGGTCTATTATGGGGTAAGCGGATTTATAGCCGTACTCGCTCTTCTGTTTGATATGTTGATCATCCTTGGATTCCTGTGTTTCCCAGGACCGTTTGCAAAACTGGGAATCACCGGGCTCAACGCCACGCTCACCCTTCCTGGTATCGCCGGTATTATTCTTACCATCGGTATGGCTGTGGATGCAAGTGTGCTTATCTATGAGCGTATCCGTGAGGAACTTCGTTCCGGTAAGGGCATCAGAACCGCAGTTAGTGCCGGTTATGCAAGAGCCTTTGTTACCATTATGGATGCAAACCTGACAACCTTTATTACTGCGCTAGTTCTGTACAAGTTTGGAACTGGCCCCATAAGAGGTTTTGCCGTTACTCTTTCCATTGGAATTATGGCATCGATGTTCTGTTCTCTTGTGTTCACCAGATCTATTTTCAGCATCATGCTGGCACAGGTAAAGAGAACAAAAATCAGTATAGGCAAGATGACTCTTGTAAGAGATGCCCACTACGATATTACCTCTATGCGCAAGAAAACATATTTCGCTTCGCTTGCCATGATACTTATAGGGCTTATTGCCTTTTTCGCTCACGGAGGGCTTAACCTGTCCATCGACTTCACAGGAGGTCTTGAAACCAATGTTATCTCTCAGGAGCACAGCACCACAGATCAGCTTGCCGGTGCTCTTGAAGCACAGGGTCTTGAGAGTGTGCAGGTGCAGGCTCTTCAGGATTGGGCTGGAGATGGCAACGCCTTTGTAATAAGAACATCCACAAGTGACAAGGAAACAGTGTATGGTGCTCTCGATCAGGAAAGCTGTACCCTGATGGAAGACGAGGGAGGAAACTCCGAAGCCTCTTTCATCAAACAGATAGGACCCCGCGTGGGGGCTGAACTGAGATCGAAGGCCGTTGATTCAATTCTTATGGCTATGTTCTTCATCGTTCTCTACATCTGGTACAGATTCCAGTTCAAGTGGGGAGTTGCTGCTGTTGTTGCCCTTGTGCACGATGTTCTGATCACAGTGGGAATTCTCGCTCTGCTCCAGGTGAATGTAAGCCTTACCATCATAGCGGCACTGCTTACAATTGTGGGATACTCGATCAACGACACCATCGTGGTGTTCGACCGGATCAGAGAAGACAACAGGCTCAGAAAAGCAAAAACTTTTGAGGAAACGGTAAACAAGGGTATCAACGAAACACTCAGCAGAACCATTGTTACATCTGTTACTACATTTGTTGCTGTGCTGATGCTTTTCATCTTTGGTACCGGAGACATAAGAAACTTTGCCCTCACGCTGATGATAGGTATCATTGTTGGAACCTATTCATCAATCTTTGTTGCAAGCCCCATTCTTATCGACTGGCACGCAAGACTGAAGAAGAAGTAGGGCACTTTCTAAGAAAGGGGAGGGCTTTGGCTCTCCCCTTTTTCAGCGGTATTGAAACAGTAGCTCTGGCTCAGTTGTTCTTTGCTCTGAACAGAACAGTTCCGCGCTACTCTTCGCTGAGAGGGAGGTATACATCAAGTTTTCTGTTTTGCAACTTTATCAAGGGAAAGATTCTGGAAGAAGGGATGTGATTGGAACATCGTCCTCCACAATGAGTATCTTTTCCTGCATAGTTCTTCCTGTTGACAATAGGTGAGCCTCTTCTATTCTATGGCTCTCGGAACAATGAAACAACCTTTTCAGAAAGGGTAAGTATGGAACTTATAGTGGCAGTGCTTACATTGGTCATGCCTGTGCAGCAGGACGTTCCAGTATATACACTGGAACCTGTGGGTATAGAATTCAATTACCTTCCGGCAGAGATATGCCCGTTGATCGAGGGTACAATGACAGAACAAACCGGTGCTGTTGTAGGGCAGCCGAACAGCATGGGAGTAAATTTCGGGTGCTACTACTGGAAAGTTGAAGAAGCTATTGAAGACAAAACTCTCTGGATAGAGGCGAAACTTTCCAGTGTAATTCCTCCGAACCTGATGGAATCAATTCACTATTCTGCTCCTGTGTGGGTAGAGGGCAGCATGGATACGGAAACAAGGGGAACCAGATCTCTCGGGCTTATGTCACGTATTAACTTTACCTTTTCTCCTCCGGATGGAGTAATGGGCAGGGGACGTGTATACGGAATATTCAGAAACGGATACGCTGTGCTTGTAATTATATATGGTCCTTCTGGAATCAATCCTCAAAACTTTCTTGAACAGATTGTGAACATGGCGGTTCTCAGTCGGTAGCCTTTCTTAAAAGAAAGTATCCTGCCGCAAAGTAGAACACAGAGTGAGCAGCTGCAAACAGTGATGTATCCCATCCGGTGGCTACAGAATCTGCACAGAAAACCATTGTACCCAGAGGAGCAATAATCCACCAGCTTACAGATGAGCCTGAAAGACCAGGAAGCAGAGCCATGTTGAAAAGACCGAACGCAAGTGCTGCGCCTCCGGTGCCGCTGTTAACAGAGGAACACATGGTGGCGGCAGCTACGATCCACAGGGCTGCGAAAACACATCTGGTGAATATCATCTGAATGATCAGGGAAGATGGAACTCCCAGAGGAGCCAGTATTCCCAGCCCGTTTAGAGTCATTGCGGTTGTGACAAGAAGGAAGACGGAAACAACAGCTCTGAAAAAGTAGCCGGAGAAACTCTCTCCACTTTCTCTCCATCGTTTCCAAAGCTCACTCAGATAGATTGAGGCAACAGGAGTCGCCACGGCGCCGGTGAGCATTACTGTTCGCCATATTGAAAGAACGGATCTTTTTCCTACGGGTGTGTAGGGGGCCACGCCGGACTCCTGTAACCACGACTCAATAAGAGTTGAAGCGATAAACAGTACAGGAACTGTTAGAAATGGAACCAGCCATTTAAGTCGCAGTGTGTTGTTCAAGCTTTTCAAAAGAGGGTGAGATTTGTTTGCCACGGTCAGCCTTTCCTTTGTGCTCCCAGACGGGAATATTACCCAGTCTTAACCGATTGGACAAAATGAAGAAGTTACTAGCCATTTCCGCACTGCTTTTTTTAGCAGCATGCGGTGAGGAATATACAGGACTTGGCTCAGTTGACCTCCATGTTACATCCATTACATTCAGCGATTCCGACCCGGCCACAATAACAGGAACGCTTCCTTCCGGCAAACCAGCAGAGTTTGTTCTTGCAGTAGACTCAGCGCAGGTCAGAGGTATTGCTTTTCAGCTTTCTTCCCAGGCGGATACCAGCGGTTTTGCCCGGGCAAACAATCTGGCAGGTTTTCCTGTTACAATCAGTCGCGGAGCAGCACAGGGTGTGGCAACGGTAACAATGCTGTACGCAGGGCTGCGGTGGTCTCCATCATATGCAATTGAGGTTGAAGGTTCGACACGAAGAGTTTTTGCTTCAGCTATGTTGAACAACACAACAGAACAGGTCTGGCAGACAGACACCGTAAGGTTCACAGACCCGGAGAACAGCATAGTAACCACGGCAACAGGTCACATTACAGTGAGACCCGGCACATACCCCATACCGTGGTGGAACGCCCCTGCCGGGGTTCCAGAGGCTGTAATCATATACGGCTGGCCTGTTCACGGCAGGTGGAACCCAATGATAGCGGTATACTGCCCTTCTGCAGGCAGGGTAGAGAACTGGACACAGACAGTTTACCAGAGAAACGATACACTGTGGTTCCCTGCTGATTCCCTGATAGAGCTTGATCTTACCTGGCAGCAGTTTCCCCGTAAATACCACTGCTTCATGGAAGCGGTATCCCGAACAGATCAAGAGATGCGCTGGAGAATTGTCTGGCCCGAAACTCTTCCAAGGGGAGCCAACGTAGAACCGGGTATCGAATCGTTCAATCTCTCTTCCGGAGAATCAGTTACAATACTGTACAAAGAGCTTTACTAACAGTACCGCTCCTTGACCATTTGCTGTGTATTTGCTAGAATAGCGTTCCTGCGGTGCGCCCGTAGCTCAATTGGATAGAGCATCTGGCTACGGACCAGAAGGTTTGGGGTTCGAGTCCCTTCGGGCGTGCCAAGCGGGAGTCCAGCCTATTCAGGCACACAGTATTTTACATACGTATATATTTGGAGCATCCCCGTTGCGCAAAAACAGGTTTTCATGCATACTTGCTGCTTAACAGGGGGCCTGTGAATGTATTCTTTCTTTAAAGGTTTCTGTTTGTTTGTTCTGCTGTTTCCGGTTGTCGCCCGGGGAGAGATTCTCTCTTCTGGTGAGAGGCTGTACCTTCAGCAAAACCCCGAAATACAGTTTGCAACCTTAACTGATTGTCCTCCCTTTGAGTTTATTGATGACAACGGAGAGCGCCAGGGAATGTCCATAGAGCTGATCAGGTGGATTTCTACCGAGTTTGGCTTTCAGGCAGTTTTTATTGATATGACAGAACAGGAAGCCCGGGAGGCGGTAGTCTCCGGCGAGGCTGATGTTATCGCCAGCTGTGTTTACACTGCTTCGGCTGACAGCATGTTTGCTTTTTCAGAACCTTTGTTTGATCTGGTTGCCAGAATTTACGTTCTTCCGGGAAAGACTGATATCTCATCTGTTTCTGGTCTTCAGGGAAAAACCGTAGCTGTTTCGGCAGGCGGCTATTCAGCCGTTTTTTTACAGGAAGAAGCTGTTGACTGCATCATTGTAGAAGCAGACAATTCAACAGGTGCCCTGCACCTTCTGCTTGATGGAGAAGTGGATGCGATTATTGGAGAACAACCGATAGTTGAGTTTCATCTCTCGAACCATCACAGCCTGGATGATGCTGTTGCCGTTGGTGATTATCTTTACACAGAGTATATCTGCATGGGTGTTTCAGAGGAAGACAGCCTGCTCTGTTCCATAGTGAACAAGGGAATAATGTTTGCAGAGAAAGAAGGCATTATCTCCGGTATTTCTAGTAAATGGCAGGGCAGCCCTTTCCATATCTCAGAGAGAAGCAAATTTCCTTATCTCGTTCCGATTCTGGTGGTTTTTGCAGTTCTTTTTTCTGCTGCAGTTCTGGTTTTTTTGTGGAACCTCCGACTTCGTCATGTGGTGGAAAAGAAAACAGAGTTTATTAAAATCAGCGAGAACAGACTTCATCAGGCCCTTGATCAGGCGAACCTGGGTTTGTGGGATTGCGATATAGTAACAGGAGAAGTTGTAAACAATGACCGCTACTCACTGATGCTGGGGTATTCGCCCGGCGAGACAAATTTTTCCCTGTCCGGTTGGCTTAATCAGATTCATCCTGACGACAGAAAAGTGCTTGAACCCTATATGATGGAGTTTCTCGAAGGGAGAAGAGGGCAGTTTGAAAACGAATACCGAATGAAAACAAAAGACGGGAAATGGGTAACAATTCATTCCCGTGGTGGGGTTACAGAGAGGGATCACAATGGAAAGCCCATAAGAATAGCTGGTATTCATCAGGATGTTACAAGAAGAAAGCATTCAGAGTTCAGAGCAAAAACAGCTGTGAAAGACTGGGAAGAAACCTTTGATGCTCTTCCGGAGTTAATAGCAGTGCTTGACTCTGAGGGAAAGATTCTTCGTGTAAACAAAGCGCAGGCCCAGGCTCTTGGACTTAGCAGGGAAGAATGCAAGGGGGAAAATCTCTGCTCCTTGATGTTTCCCGGAGACGAAACGCATCTCTCCAGAATACCTGATCTTCTTTCAGGGAAAATCAAAGATGCGCAGCTTTTAGAGTTGTACATACAAAGACTTAACGGGGATTATGAAATAAGTATGGCAACATCGGAAGACCCGGAAGACGGCTCTATCAGAATAATACATGTGGCGCGGAATATTACTTCCAGGAAATCGGCAGAAAAGAAACAGCAAGAAATGGAGAAGAAGGTTCAACACACGCAGAAACTGGAAAGTCTCGGTGTTCTGGCGGGGGGAATTGCCCACGATTTTAATAATATTCTAATGGCAATCAGAGGTTATACCGATTTGGCTCTTTCCTGCGTAAACAAGCAGGATCAGATATTTATGTATCTGAACGAAATCAACAAATCTGTGAGAACTGCAAGTGAACTCAGCGGTCAGATGCTCGCCTACTCCGGCAGGGGGAACTTCGTTATCGAAACTGCCAGTATCAATGACATTATAGAGAAGCTGAAACCTATGTTTCAGGTGTCTGTTTCCCGAAAAGCCGAGCTTAAGCTTCGTCTGGAAGGAAATCTGCCCCGTGTGCGGGTTGACAGTACGCAGATGGAGCAGGTTATTCTGAACCTGCTGACAAATGCCTCCGAAGCAATAGGCTCTTCTTCCGGGAAAATCATTGTTACAACAGGTAAGGAAACAAGGTTTTCTCCCGGTGGACGGGAAAGGCAAGAAGAGAAGAGGGTTTACGTATTTATTCAGGTAGAAGACACAGGTACCGGTATGTCTGATGAGGTTCTTCGAAAATTGTTTGAGCCTTTCTTTACGACCAAGTTCACCGGCAGAGGGCTTGGAATGGCGGTTGTTCAGGGAATTGTAGAGGGGCACAACGGTTTTATTGAGGTAAACAGTAAGCTTGGATACGGTTCATCGCTGAAGGTGTTTATTCCCGGATTAGAGGAAGCAGCAGCGGAACCTTTGTTTGACGAAGAAAGAGTATCTTCTGCAAAAGAGAAGACAGAGATTGGGGTTCTTTTTGTTGACGATGAAAAAAATATCCTCTTTGTGGGTAAGCACACATTGACCAAAGCTGGCTATGTTGTGTACACTGCGGCCGATGGAGAAAAGGCGGTTGAAAAGTACAAAAGCAACAGAAATGCAATTGACTGTGTAATTCTCGACTTGACCATGCCGGTGATGGATGGTGTTGATTGTCTCAGAGAATTGAAGAAAATCGATCCTTCCGTAAAAGTTATCCTGTCCAGCGGATACAATCAACAGGAAGTTGAAAACAGAATTCATCTTGAAGAAATAGCTGGTTACCTCAAGAAACCCTACGGTTTGGAAGCTCTTCGGGCCGAGGTAAAGAAGGTTCTTCGGAGCTGAGCTATTCCAGAAGACTCTCCACTTCTTCAATCACCTCAAACAGACCTATTGTTCCCTGGAAATTATCGTTCTCGTCAAATCTCGGTATGCCGTTCACGGTAACGGGTATTGTTTCCCCGTCAGGTCTGATAAGTGCAAGCTGGTAGGAACTTCGTTCCCCCATGCTTCTCATTTCCCGCACTCCTTTTATTCGTCCTACATCTTTTGGGGAGATCAGAGAACTCAAATCCATACCCGTTAACTGTCCGGCGGGTATTCCGGCAATACGGGAGAAGGCATTGTTGGCAAACAGAATTCGGTCTTCCGGATCGCACATAAGAACGCCCTGACTCAGATTGTTTACCACGGTGTTGTACAGAGACTCAATTCTCCTGCGATTTTGATCAGTACGATACCGGTCGATGCCCATAGAAATACTCTCTGCCAGACCGGAGAAAAGAACAAGATCTGTACTGGAAAAAACATTTTTCATGGTATAGCTTTGAACAACCAGTACTCCCCAGATTCCTTCCGACCCTCGAAGAGGAACACCCATCCACTGATCGCTGGGGTTTCCAATGGGAAGAATGCGACCCTCATCCAGCATTTTTCCATAAGTTTCACCATCGATGAGAAGTGGTTGACCTGTTGTTCTTACATAATCGGTCAGACTGCCTTTCATGGACTCTGAGCCGATGAAAGCATCAACGCCGTCCTCCCTGTCTACAGAATAAGGGAAGGTGTAGGTATCTGTTGACCTGTTGTAAAAAGCAAAGTAAAGGTTTGGTGTGTGTAAAACTTTCGACAGTTGGCTGTGGATAAATTTAAGAAGGTCAGGCAGAGATTGTGTTCTTATGGTCTCTTCCGCAATGGCATGAAGAACAGAATAGATGGACTCTGCCTTCTGTCTTACAGCTACTTCTTTAAGCAGCAGATCATTGGCTCTCTTGAGCTCGGCGGTTTTTGAGTCAATCAGGGTGTGCAGTTTGTTCTGTAGTCTTTTAAGGTCTTCTTCCGCTTTCTTTTTTTGATCGATATCGATAACAACAACCTCGAAGTAGGCTATTTCCCCCGATTTATCGTGCTGGCAGGTTGCTGTAAGAGAAACCCAGAACAGGTTTCCATTTTTCCTGCGCCACCGTGTTTCGAACCCGTTAACAGAGTTGTTCCTGCTGAGAGAATCAAGAAGCTTTGCTCTATCCGACAGAGTCGCCCACACTTCAGAGAGATGCATATTGTACAGCTGGTGTTCATTGTCGTATCCGAGCATTGCGACAATACCCTTGTTCACATACAGAACACCCCCGGTGACTGCGGCCTTGAACACCCCTACCGGGGAGTTTCTGTCAAGGTTTTCCAGGTTGTCAGATCGGCGCATCAGCACTTTCTGAAAAAATAGATACTCCGTAACATCTTTGAAAGAGCAGATGTATTTCCTGGTATCTCCGCTGCCCCTGGCAATCAGTCTTACTTTGAATTCTTTTCTGTCTCCGTCTGAGTTGTAGGCTACATTGCAGGAACCCTCACCCTGATCCATTTCCACATACATCATCATCTGGGACAGAAAATCATCGCCGCTGGCCATACGGCCCATGAGAACAGAGAGGGAGTCAGTTCTGCATGAACCAAAAAAGCTGTCGAAAGCCTGGTTGCTCTCAAGGAATTTCATTTGGTAGTCGTAAACAGCAATACCTGTTTCGTCGTACTCTCTGGCGAATATTTCAAAAGGATTCTGCATAACACCATCCCCACCCTTATAATGTACATACGGCAGGAAACAGAAGGAAGTCCCCGCGCCGAAGCGCAGAGACTTTTAACAGGAGTAACTATTTCCCTATAGCTCCAGACACTTTCTTTGCAATTTTCTTACCCATTACAACGTAGATACAGGGTTCTACAAGAAGGGTGAGAACGGTTGCGGCTGCAAGCCCGAAGATTACTGTAATTGCCATAGGAGCCCATGTTTCCGCGCCCTCTCCGATGCCTAGCGCGAGAGGAGTCATGGCCAGCATGGTAGTGAGAGCAGTCATCAGTATTGGTCTAAGCCTTGTGGTTGCCGCTTCAACAATTGCTTCTTCAAGGCTGTTTTGCTTTTTACGAAGAACCTGGTTAGCGTAGTCAATCATTACAATACCGTTATTAACTACAATACCAGCCAGCATGAGTACCCCTATCAGAGACATCACTGACAGAGGGGTTCCGGTTATGAAAAGACCCAAAAGCACACCAATAATGGCCATGGGAACGGTGAATATTATTATGAAAGGTTCCAGGAGAGACTCAAACTGGCTGGCCATAACCATGTATACCAGAAGAGCTGCAACAATAATTGCTATACCCAGGTATAGAAAAGTCTCTTTCTGGTCCTTCATCTCTCCGCCGAATTCGATTCTGAGGTTGTAGTCGTTGTTTTCCTCTACTATTCTTCTAACGTCGGCAGCGACATCATCCAGGCTTCTGCCGGATACATCGCAGGAGATAGTAACACACCTCTGCTGGTTTGTTCTGCGAATACTTGTTGAAATAAGCCTTTCCGCAAAGTATCCGAAATTTACTGCAGGAGAGCCAAAAACAGAAAGGTAGTCCAGTTCTTCTCGGGAATCCCGAACTGATTCGGGATATTTCACAACAACATTGTACTCGTTTCCGTCTTCCCTGAAGATAGTTGCAGGTGAATTCCCGAACGCATTGCTCAGCTCGCTGGCGATGCTGGCGGGGTGAATTCCGTGGAGGGCAAGCATGGTGTAGTTCTGTCGGAAGGTGAGCTCCGGAATCATGTTTTCCATGGTTGTTTTTGGTTCTCTAACCCCTTCAACGGAGGAAATAGCTTCCCTCATTCGTTCGCTTTCTGAGGAAAGTACATCTATGTCATCACCGAATACCCGAACTTCAATGGCGCTGCCTCCCATGAAATTACCGCCTGAGATATCGTATTCAAACCCTGCTGTATTATCCAGAAGCGCACGAATTCGTTCTTCATACTCCTGCTGTCCGATACTTCGCTGGGTAACGGGAACAAGTCTCAGCATCAGTTCCACAGAGTAGCTGCCCTTGTCTCCACCGAATATCGCATCCATACCACCGGCTGTTCCAACCTGTGTGTAAAGTGTGATAAGGTCGCCTTCCTCAAAAATGGCCGCAATGCTGTCTTCTAGGACTTCAGCCATGGCAGTGGTGGTTTCAAGGTCTGTTCCAATTGCTGCCTCAAGGTTTATCTTAATCATCCCGTCATCGTTCGCCGGAAGGAATTCCGTTTTTATAATAGATATCAGGGCGAGGGAGGCAAAAAACGCAATAGCAGTAACAATCAGTGTGCGCTTTTTTTTCTGTACCAGTTTTGAAGCCAGCAGGCTGTACTTCGTCTCCAGATTTTCAAACCATGTCTTTATTCTTGCTCCAGGAGAACCCTTTTTGTGCAGGGGTACCAGTTTTGCGGCGAATGAACTGAGCAGAGGTACAAGGCTTAATGCCACGAACAGGGAAACAACAAGGCTGAAAACGATGGTTAACACCATTTCCCTGAACATCTGGCCGGCAAGACCCGGCACAAACAGAATAGGCACGAAAACAGCCAGAGTTGTGAGGGTTGATGCGGTAATAGCCATTCCTACCTCTTGCGAGCCGCTCACGGCAGAATCTATTGCAGAGTCTTTCATCCCACGATGTCTGTAGATGTTTTCCAGCACAACTATTGAGTTGTCAACCAGCATTCCCACGGCAAGGGCAAGGCCAGCCAGGGAAATCATGTTAAGATCTACATTGAAGAAATGCATAGCAGCGAAGGTAACTACAACAGAAATAGGGATGGCGGAACCGGCAATTGCAGCTCCCCTGGGGGATCTGAGAAAAATCAGAAGTACAAGAAAAGCAAGAAGAGTGGCTGTTACGGCAGTGCTTGCAAGGTTGCCTATAGACTGAGTGATAAAGGTTGACTGGTCGTACATAACATATGGAACAACTTGTCCGCTGTACTCTTCTGCTATTCTATTAAGCTCTGCTGTTACTTCCCGGCAAACATTTACCGTGTTGGCATCGCTTCTTCTCTGAATGAAGACAAAAAGTGAAGGGGTCTGGTTCATTCTGATGTGTTCGTATACTTCGGCTTCACCATCTACTACGTCAGCAACATCCCGAAGAAGAACAGTACCGTTCTGATTGTTGCCAACAACAAGCTGCTCCAGATCAGCAAGGGAAGTTACGCTTGCTTCAACCCTGATGTTTATGCGTTCTCCCCCGGAATTGAGAGTTCCTGCCGGTCTATCGTTCCTTACCCTTGCCAGAGCGGCGACAACCTGACTGATGGAAAGACCGCTACTTTCAAGCTTTGCCGGATCAACCTCTATCTGTATTTCCCTGACAAGACCTCCGGCAACATTAACAGAGCCTACACCTTCCTGGCGGGCAAGCCTGGGTTCTATTTCGTTTTCAATGAGGTTGCGCAGGGCAAAGTCATCCAGAACAGGGCTGGAAAGACCAATGAACAGAATAGGCTGCATTGATGGATCAAGAGCCAGAACCATTGGGTCAGAACAGTCTTCCGGAAGAGCACTTCCGTAGAGGTCAAGCTGTCTTCTTATATCTGTTTCTGCTGTTTCAAGGCTGTGTCCCCACTGAAACTCTGCCATGATAACGCTGGAGCCGTTAGAGGATATGGAGTTTACCTCTTTCACATTTTCAACTCTTGAAACGGCCTCTTCAAGATATTTGGTAACAAGGTTTTCCATCTCTTCTGGGCCTGCCCCCTGCATTGTGCTGGCAACTATAACCATGGGAAATTCCAGCTTTGGGAACAGGTCAATCCCGAGCTTGGAAAGACCGAAAAAGCCCACCCCGATGATGAAGATAAACACCATCATAAATGTGATTCTTCTTCTTACAGATAAGCTGGATAAACTCATCAGTTCACCACCTCAACGGCCCCGCCTTGAATGACACTGTTTTGCCCAAGGATTATCACCCTGTCACCTATTTCAACTCCGGAGGTGATTTGTACATTCCCCTGGCTGATAAGCCCTGTTTCAATATCTCTCAGTTCTGCTTTGCCCTCTACTTCAACAGCGACCTGATATCCGTTTCTTGTGCGCCTGAGCACATTCACCGGAAGAACAACTGTGCTTGTAATAGACTTCGTTACTATTGAAACTCGTCCTGAAAGACCTGGTCGAAGCAGGTTTTCAGGGTCATCAAAACGCACTTCGGCAGATACCTGCCCGCTTACGGGATCTACTGTTGGAGATACAGCTGTAACAATACCGGGAACAGACTGCTGGCCTATGGCTGAAACGGTAACATAGGCAGGTTGACCAACTTCAAGACTGAAGATATCAGACTCAGGAAGAAGGATTTTCGCAACCACTCCGCTGTTCCCTGATATGGAAAGCAAGGGGGAGGCTCCGCTGGCGTTTCCTGCTCTGGCCCATATGCGACCTACTTTGCCCGAGAAGGGTGCCACTATCCAGGCATTATCACGCGCTGTTCTTGCCTGAGTGTAGCCTGCGTAAGCCTGGTTAAGCTGTGCCTCTGCCGCCTGAAGGGCAACACCAGCACCATCAAGTTCCTGTGAGCTCAGTGCTCCGGCTTCAAAAAGAGTTTCCATCCTCGAGTAGTTTGCCCTGGCATTTTCAGCATTTGCCCTGGCTGCGCTGACAGAGGCAAGGGCTGCGGAGGTGCCTGCATTAACCTGCTGATCGGAATTCATTTTAATCAGTCTCTCGCCAGCTTGAATCTCCTCTCCTTCAGTAACAAGAACCTCTTCCACTGTTCCAGGAATCGAAGCGAATATCAGGGCTTCCTGTGCTCCTTCAAGCCTGGTGTTGGCATAAACTTCAGCTGAGATGGTTGATGGCTCAACCGTTTGTATTCTAACTCGGACAACTCGCTCATCTTCTTCGTCATTTCCCGGTCCACAGGCAAGGGCAAAAAGCACAGGTAGCAAACTCAGAGCAGTAAGTTTTTTCATTATTTTGCCTCCTCTGAAACGATATTCAGGATTCCGAGAGAGCTGGCCAGTTCCGTCTGGGCTTTACGCAGTGAGTACAGAGCGGAAGCATAGTTTGTTCTTGCCTGGGTAAGAGCAAGAAAGGCACCGTCCATGTCCAGTCTTGTTATTATCCCGGCCTCATAGGACACTCTGGCAATTTCAGAACCTTCAGCAGCCTGTTGAACAGTGGATTCTGCTGCTTGAACAGTTTCTGTTGCCTGATGCAGAGAGTTCCACGTTGCTGTAAGTTGCATTGAAGCAAAGTTTTCCATGTCATTTGCCTGCGCCATGGTGGCCCGTCTGTTCGCTGTTGCAGATCTGTAGCTGCTGTAATCGTTCAACCCGTGGAAAATAGGGATTTGAAGGGATGCTGAGGTTGTCCAGTTTCTAGAGTAATCATCGCTGCTGATTTTGGAGATATCATCCACGCCAGCCTGGAACCCGTAGTTTGTCTGAAAAACAAGTTGAGGAGCAAAGCTTGTAGAAGACAGAGCGACCTGAGCATTGCTGAGATTTCTCATCTCTTCGGCAGAGGCCAGAGTGTTGTTGTTGTGCTGCATTATCTCCTGTGCTTCCTCAAAGGTTTCCGGAAGAGCAATGGGAAAAGGGTCGGTAAGTTCTCCCTCTATTGCTGCCTGGTGGCTTTGATCAAAACCAAGATTCACTGAAAAGGCGGCCCTGGCATTTACTACGGCTGCTGTGGCTGCGATGGAATCCGGCCGTCGGTTCTCGTAGGCAACCTGGCTCTGGAGCAGTTCGAATCTGCTTATTGTTCCAGCTTCATATCTCTGTTCAGCAAGAAGGTAACCTTCCCTGGCTATGTTGATAGCCTCTGTGGTTACGTCAGACATCATTTCAGCTAGAAGAACCCCGTAGAAGGAAGTTATTACGCCGGATACAGCATTCTGCTCGGTTTCCTTAAGAGAAATCTCAGACAGAGTTAAAGCGCTTGAAGAAACGGAGGCTGCTGCAGGTCCGCTGAGGGTGATAGGAAGGGTAGCTGATATTCCGTATCGTGAAGACCATTCAGTTCCCATGGGAATAGAACCCATGCCTGGGAGAGACAAATGTTGAATATCGTGGCTTTGCTGGTAAGAAACAGAGAAGTCCACCTGGGGTAAAAACCACGTATGAGCAGCATTTCTGCTCCAGCGGCTGCTTTCTACCGCATTTCGGGCGGCTGTGACGTCGCCGCGACGTTCGAGGGCGGTTTGCACCGCTTCTTCCAGTGTGTATGCAGAAATCTGCATGGAGAGAATAAGAAGGAGAGTTATCAGAGCTTTCATTTTTCAGGACCTCTTTCCTGTTCCTATACCGTCAAAGACCTGCCGAATGAGCATTTCCGCCAAAAAGGCAGGTTGTTTGTCGTCAAAGAATTCCTTGCCGTGCATACGAAGAGCGCCGTCCAGAAGTGAGTTTACCAGAGCCATTACAAGGTGAAGCTCTGCATCTTCTCTTATCTCTCCATTGGATACCGCACGGTTGAATACAGATTGAAATCGGGTGAAGACGGCGATAATGCGATCCCGGGAACTGGCTCCGCCAACGGTTTTCCTGGTTACCATAATCTGTACAGCGTTGGATATCTCCGGATGGTTGATAAGTAGAATAATTCTCTTCTCGATCACCTTTCTTAGAAACTCCCTGAAAGAAATGTCTGTTTTGAAACAGTCCTCAAGCATTTCCTGCATAGAGTCTTCTACGTACTCAACAAGTTGCTGATAGTAGCCGAGTTTGCTGCCGAAATAGTAGTATACCATGGGCT
>CAZRXU010000028.1:0-25811 GCA_964604135.1 uncultured bacterium
CCTTCACTTCTTTCTCAATTATTCGTTCCAGCCTTCTTCTTGCTATTTTCATGTTGTACCTAACCTGTAGATTTAGCCAGAACTCAGGTTCTATTCCGAAGTATTTGCCCAAGCGCAATGCTGTGTCTGCGGTGATTTCTCTTTTCCCATGAACGATCTGACTGATACGATTGGCCGGTACGCTGATGTCTTTAGCAAGCTGGCTCTGCGAAATCCCCATCGGTTTGAGGAATTCTTCTAAAAGGATCTCACCTGGTGTAATTGGAGCCAATATATTTGTCATGTCGTCACCCCTTATGGTAATCCACAATTTCAACATCAATGGCTCCTTGTTCTTTCCAAACAAAGCAGATACGCCATTGACTGTTTATTCTTATGCTGTGTTGACCCTTCCTGTTTCCTTCAAGTTGCTCAAGTCTGTTCCCCGGGGGAATGCGCAAGCTTTGCAAAGATACCGCTGCATTTAATACTTCAAGCTTAATTCTGGCTGTTCTGCTGATACTCCTGAATTTTCGAACATCAAGATCGTTAAACAGCCTCTCAGTATCTCTGCATTTAAAAGAACGTATTATACTGAAAGATATGACGCAATACGTCACTCGTCAAGACGTGACTGATTGTCTCCGAAAAGGATGACGGAGTATTACACATTGCCTCACAAGCCTTGTGAATCATTCCTGATTGCACGCATGGGATCCGGAAGTTCACCGGCAAGCAATGAGGAAACAGCAAAGAACACGGTGATGAAGAATTATTACAGTTCCTGGCTGAACAGAGGCTCTGCGGCATCCTCGAAGATTTCTTTGCAGGCCTGTTTAACCTGCGGTTTGTATTCGGGAGCGCAGGCAACTGTAAGAAGGCTTCTGTTGGGTCTGGCCTTCATCATGTACTCGGAGAACGGCGGGTCAATTTCATCCAGGGGAATCAGTCTTTCTCTGGAATCGAGGAATCTTATATCCAGTTTCTGAAATCTTTCTTCTGATACCTTTACTGCTTCAATGGGCAGGTCGACAATGATGTAGTCGGGGTCAGTTCCTGATTTATCTGATATTTCCCTGGTGAGCAGTTCGGCTATTTCTTTGGGGGTGCTGTTGCGGTTTCTCAGGCTGTTGAGGAAGTGTGTATCGCTTTCCGATGTGGTAACAGCATCTATTCTGAATACCTGGGAGAACAGGCCCTGTCTGTATTTTACACGCCAGGCCATTTCCCGTACCCATGGGTCTTTTGATTTCTTTTCCAGGAAACTCAGTATCTCGTCATCTGTCATGAACATAAAGTCTTTGATTTCGTGCAGTTCTATTACGCTCTTTCTGGCTGCGCTGAGAAGCATTTGGTCAACGATCCTTGTTTTTTTGTGGAGGTAGACCGATGAGTACATCTGAAGCCTTGCAAGAAGGAAGTCTCTTATTGCGTTAAGGCCTTTCTCCATGAAAACAAGCTTGCCCTGTTTGATGGCCATTATGGAAATAATTCTGTCTACCTCTATGTGACCGAAGGCAACACCTGTGAAGTGAAAATCACGCTGCAGGTAGTCAAGCATGTCTGCGTCGACCTCACCGAAGATCATCTGCTGGGCGAATTCTCTTTTTATGTACTTTCCCGTTATCAGGTCTGCCACATCATCCGGGTCAACTCCGTGCTTTTTTAGTATTTCTGGTATTTTTCCTGAGCCCCTGACAGGCATCTTTGTTTTGCCTGTTACCATGTCTGCAACTAGATCCATGTGGTCACCGCCTGTAAGCTCAAGGTACAGTGGTTCCAAAGTGTGTGACCAGGGTGTGTGCCCTATATCGTGAAGAAGCCCTGCCGCCTCAACCAGGTTTCTGACCGCTCCTGTGGTGTCATTGTATTCGCCGGGGCTTTTATCGCTGAGATGTTCTGCAATACGACCCGCCAGATGTGAAACACCCAGGGCATGGGCCAGCCTCATACAGTGCGCTCCAGGATAGCTCTGGAACGTGGTTCCCAGCTGGTGAATAAAACTCAACCTCTGAACCTCTACAGTTTTAAGAAGCTCTTCCTGAAGAAGTGAAAGACGGATGGTTCCCAGAACCGGCTCTCTTATGTACATAACCTTGTGGCTCATTTTGTGCCTCCCACCTCAGCGCTTGACAATGCCTGTATTGTTACTCGACTGTCCTATGATAATATTCAAACCCTCCGGAAAGGAGAAACTGTGGGAATATGTGATTTTCACACACACAGCACTGCGTCAGACGGAAGGCTTACGCCAACGGAGCTGGTTGATGAAGCAGCCAGATGCGGGCTTCAGGGCTATGCAATCAGCGATCACGATACACTTGCCGGTGTTGAAGAGGCTTCTGCAAGAGCATCTGAGCTTGGTCTTTATTACATTCCCGCAGTGGAGCTAAGTGTGAATCTTCACATCGGGGGGTCCGCTCATTTACTGGGCTATTTTCCCGGTGCGGATCTGTCTGTGCTCTGCAACCCTACATCGGAGATGTCGAAGGCGCTGCAGTACGTTATTGACGGAAGAAACACAAGAAACCCGGCTATTGTTCAGAAGTTGCAGGAACTGGGTTTTGACATTACGATGGAAGAAGTGAAAGCCGAAGCGGGCAACGCTGTTGTGGGAAGGCCACACATAGCAGCGGTGCTGGTAAGAAAAGGGCTTGTGGGCTCTTCTGAAGAGGTTTTCGGCAGATATCTGGGGTCTGGAAAACCGGCATACGTTGAACGGGAGAGGCTGGGAGATTACAGGGCAATAGAGCTGATTCGTCAGGCAGGAGGGCTGCCCGTTCTGGCTCACCCGAAGTATATTCATGTGGAGGGTTTGCGTGAGCTGGGGGCTCTTGTGGCTTCTCTGGTTGATGCTGGCCTTGCAGGTCTTGAAGCGTACTATCCTGAGCAGTCGGCAGAATTAATTTCCTTTTTGGAAAGAACTGCGGTGAAGCGCAGGCTGTTGCTTACAGGTGGAAGTGATTTTCATGGAATCAAGCACCCGCTGCCTGGTTGGTGTGATGGTTCTTTTGGCGTTGATACAGAAAAAGTTTCAGATTTCATCAGTGAATGCAGAAGAAGAGAAGGGACTACAAATGGCAAAACTCAGTGACCTTGTGAAGCAGATTGACAAGACCGCAAAAGAAGGAGACAGAGAAAAAGCTCTGAAAATGCTGGAGAGTTTGTTAAAGAAAGTTCCCGAGGCGAAAGCACAGCCTCTACTAAAAAGACGAAAGCTGTTCAGAATGGAACTTGCGATTGAAAAAAGAATAATAGCACTGGAGAAAAAATACAGCGCCTGATCATTGTTTTTCTGATTCTGACTGCGGCGTGTGGTCCGGGTCTTGTGAATCGGTCTGCTCTGGTTTCGTCTTACGCAGCCAAGGCCTCGTGGCAGTGGGAGAATGCAGACCATTTCCTGTTAAGGGGAAGGGCAAGGCTGGAGGGAGAAAACAAGGTTTTTTCCGGCCCGTTTGTTTTGTGGGCTTCAAAGAGTATTCCTGCGGTTCGCGGAGACTTCTGCGGTCCCGACGGTTCCCCCTTGATCTCGTTCCTGCTTGACTCTGCAGGCTGCCTGGTTTACCAGCCGGAACAGGCTGAAGCGTTCTATTTCCCAGGTGGAATGCCTGCCGGAAGCGGTTTTCTTGATGTTTACGCAGTAATTTCACTTATCAGAACAGGTTTTCCCGCTGTGCCTGTGCAGTGGAAGATGGTTGCCTCGTGTGATACTTCTTCCGCAGGGCAGTTTACCTGGTTATTTGTAACGTCTTCGTCGGATACTGCATTGGTCTCCCTCGAAGAATCGCGACTGTTTCCCGTGTTTAGATCTGATGACTTCCTGCTTGAGGTAACTTCTACTTCCTGGCATGATGAGTTTTATGCCTGGCCCATGGAATGGAAGCTGAACTTCCCGTCAGTGGGGGTTCTTATGCGAATAAGAAGCTTTGATACGCAAAGTGAACCCATAAGTTCCGCGTGGGAAATGACCATTCCCGTTGCTGTGGACACAGTGGTTTCGTCAGGCAATATCTGGCGCAATTCATTCGATTTTCCAATTCGTTAACTTTCACCAGTTAACACGAATCCGTTTCAGGTGCCTCCGAAGGATAAAGACCTTTTCATCTGGTTTTACAAGTAGTATATAGCTTGCGTTTGCAGAGTAAACATTCACGCGGGGGAGTGAAATGGGTATAAAGAGCCTTTTTTCCATCTTCAGGGGTTCAGATAAAACCGGCAATTCCGGAATGTTCTCTTCAGCGATGGCAATAGATCTTGGTACAGCCAACACCATAATCTATCAGCCCGGCAGAGGCATTATTTTAGAGGAACCAAGTGTTATCGCCTTAGAGAAAGACAGCGGAAACATCTTTGCCGTGGGCAATGAGGCAAAAGATATGCTGGGCCGAACCGGCGGGGATATTTCAGTTGTAAGACCTCTGAAAGACGGTGTAATCAAAGAAGCTACCGCAACAATGGCCATGCTGAGAAGGTTTTTCGAGAAGGCACAGACAAAGCGATTTGCCATGCGCCCGCGAGTGCTGGTGTGTGTACCCAGCGGCATCACTGAAGTCGAAGTTAACGCTGTTCGTACATCGCTGGAAAGGGCAGGCGCAAGGGAAGTGCAGCTTGTTCCAGAACCTCTTGCAGCAGCGGTGGGTGTGGGGCTACCAGTTGAATCCGCTGTTGGAAACATGATTGTAGACATAGGAGGCGGAACTACAGAGATTGCCGTGATAAGTCTTAACTCCATCGCTGCAGACGGTTCAATAAGAGTTGGCGGCGACGAAATGAATGAAGCGATTGTAACCTATATGAAGCAGAATGCCTACCTACTTATTGGTGAGCGTATGGCTGAAACCATTAAGACAAAACTGGGATCCATGGTTGAGGAGGACAGCAGAGAAGAAGAGGTAAGCGGAATGGACGCAACCTACGGAATCCCCAAGTCTATAATGGTCAAGGCAAGTCAGATCAGAACCGCTCTTCAACCTCCGGTTAAAGCTATTATGCAGGCTGTACAGCAGGGGCTGGAAAGAACACCGCCGGAGCTTGGGCGTGATATTGTAAACAGAGGAATTGTTCTTACAGGGGGAGGAGCACTGCTAAGGGGCCTTGATACTGTTCTTGCCAATGAAACCGGGCTTCCCATCAGGATAGCAGATAATCCTCTTTCCTGTACGGTTCTCGGTGCCGGTATTATTCTTTCCGATATGTACAGGTACCGCAAACTTCTTATTACCTGATCATGAGGAACCGCGATGTCAGACTGATTTGGAACATAGTGGCAGCCGCTGTGCTGCTGTTTGCGGGGTCGCCGCTGCTTGGGGTGGGTGGTTCCATCCTGGGAGCAAGGTTTGCATCACTTTTCTTTGCAGATGACTCTTCTCCAGAGTCCGGGTATCTCTCTCTGTCTGTGAAACTCATGCTTGAAAATGCTGAGCTTCGAGAAATGGCAGCCAAGAGTCGTATGTACAGGTCGATGCTTAACTACACCAGAATGCCTGATGTTACCGCTCTTGTAGGGCGGGTAATGTACAGATCGGAAGGTCTTATAAGGGGAGATCTTATTGTAGACAGGGGATCTGATCACGGCGTTTACCCCGGAGCTGTGTGTATCACCAGCCGGGGGCTCGTTGGTATTGTAACATCTGTGGAAATAACAACTTCCACTGTGGTGCCAATAACAAGTCCGTCTATTCATGTGAGCTGCATTACAGCAACAAGCGGTTCGCTGGGAATTCTTGGTTCCCAGTCGGGTGGGCAGCTACAGCTGGAGTATGTAGACAGTTCATCAGAGCCCGAGGCCGGGGAGACTGTTCTTACCAGCAGATTCGGCGGTGTGTACCCGGAAGGAATTGTTGTAGGCAGAGTTGAATCTGTGTCTGAGGGAGCAAGAGGGCTTGACCTGTCGCTTTCTGTGATCCCGGCGGTTGATTTTGAAAGAGTGGACGAGGTTCTGATCATTCTTTCGGAGGATAAAGCCCGATGAGAAACCATCTTACCGGATGGCTGATCGTTGCAGCGGCGGTTGTTGTACAGTTTCTAGCGGAAGTAACTCTGGGGCGGGTATTTGTGGCACCGGCGATTCTTGTGCCGGTTCTTGTTTACCTGTCTCTGCTTTATTCTGATTACTGGTCGATTGAAGGTGCCATGTGGAGTGGTCTGGTTATAGATCTTCTTCTTCATCAGCCGCCTGGTGTAAGTTCCATAGCGATGCTTACTGGAATTGCCCTTGCCGGAAGACTGCTGAGATCAACTACCGGTGTTCTGGAGGTGGTTTTTGTGTTTAACGCACTTCTGGCTTCGGTGTTTACTGATATAATTTTTGTCTTTCTGGCCGCACGGCCAGTGGGTAGCGGATTTGGTTTACAGACTGTGCTGATTGTTCCAAGGATTCTGTTAGTTCTGCTGCTATACCCTGGTATTCCAACACTGTTTGGAAGAAAAAACAGGGAGTTCTGATGGGTGTTTACTCGTCTTCCCACGAAAGACCTTACCGCTCTGTTCTGGTAATAGCAGCACTGGCCTTTCTTGTTCTTACAGCAAAGCTGTTTGAACTGCAGGTTATGAACGGTGAATACTACAGAGAACTCTCTTCTAGAAATCACATCCGTTCTGTTATGCGTCCTGCTCCCCGGGGAATAATCCGCGACAGAAACGGCATCGTTCTGGCAGACAACATTCCGGCTTTTACAGTGTCTCTGGTGAGTGTAGAGTTTGATACAACAAATACAGAGCTTTTAAGCGAGCTTCTCGATATGGATTACAGTGTACTGCATGAGAGGTTGCAGGCAGCGGCGGCTACGCCCTATCGATCTACACAGATCAGAGGTGGATTAACAGTTGAGGATGCAGGAAGAGTAGCAGACAACATGTACCGTCTCGGAGGAGTTTCTGTTGAGGTTCTTCCCAAAAGAAGATACAGTTTTGGTAAATCTTTCTGTCACCTGATTGGGTATGTGGGGCTTGCAGACAGCACAAGGGTTTATGAGGGCGAGCTTGCCGGAAGAACCGGTTTGGAAAGAATTCTTAATCAGAGACTTGCCGGAGATTATGGTGTTGTTCGCGAGGTTGTGGATGCACATGGGCGGGTTGTGGAAGATTTCTACGGCGATAATGTGGAGCCTTCTCCCGGTGAGAATACTGTACTGACCATTGACAGCAGACTGCAGCTTGCAGCGGATTCGCTTATAGCATCCACCGGTCATCCCGGGGCTGCCGTGGTTCTGAACTGGAAAACCGGGGAAATACTGGTTCTTTCTTCGGTGCCTGGTTTTGACACAAATCTGTTTGTGGGAGGTATTTCATCGGAGAACTGGAACACTATTCTTGCAGATCCTGGAAAGCCACTATTGAACCGGGCATGGGCTACAGAGTACCCGCCTGGTTCCACATACAAAATAGTAACTGCGGCCTGGCTGCTTGAGTCGGGCATAGTTGACGAGAACACCATGCCTGATCCGTGCTACGGTACATTTCATTTTGCAGGCAGTGATTTTAAATGCTGGGGCGTGCACGGCAGGTTGAACATTGTTGGTGCCCTCACGCAGTCGTGTGATACCTATTTTTACCGAACCAGTATGCTGGGTGATATAGATGACCTGGCGGAGTTTTCCCGTGGTTACGGTCTGGGTGCTCCGGTAACAGACTTTCTTCCCGGTGAAGCTTCCGGTACTATTCCCACCAGAGAGCTGCTGAACCAGTTGTTTGGTCAGGGTGGATGGGGTCTTGGGAATCTGATGATTGCTTCTATAGGTCAGGGGGAGGTTCTTGCCACGCCTTTGCAGATAGCGGTTACCTCTGCCCTGATTGCGTCGGGCGGGGAATTGCCGGCTCTCTCTATTCTTAAAGGTGAACCGGGAACTGAAGTGTTCCGGGATACGGAAACATCGGATACGACCTTCAGAGTTGTTCGAGAGGGTATGAGGCAGTCTGTTTCCGCTAGCAGGGGAACCCTTCACGGTTCAATGAACTATCTGCCGGTTGAGGTTTTCGGAAAATCCGGAACTGCCGAGAGCGGACAGAGTGAAGATCATGCCTGGGTTACAGGATATCTGCAGGATCCAATGCCTGTTGCGTTTGCAGTAATAATTGAGCACGGAGGTCATGGAGGAGCGGTTGCCGGTCCGGTGGCTGCTGGTATAATCGAAAAGATGCTGGAGATTACCAATGAGACACAGTGAGAAAACAGACTGGTATTTCATTGTTTCTCTAGTACTTCTGTTGGGTATCGGGTTGATGAATGTTTATTCGGCTTCCGGTTCCCAGAAAATTCTTTTTACCCACCAGCTTTATTTTGTGCTCGCAGGGGTTCTGGTTTTCTGGGGTGCATCTGTTTTCCCTCTAAGATTGCTGGAGGAAGCTGTACCGTTTGTTTATTTCTCATCTCTGGTTCTGCTTGTACTGACAATATTTATGGGTTCTGGCCCTGCTGGCAGATGGCTTCAGGTAGGGCCGCTTAACATACAGTCTTCCGAGTTTGCCAAACTGTGCGTGATTGTTCTTACAGCCAGATGGCTTCCCGCCCTGAGAAGAGAGTATGTAACAGGTGGTGTTTCCCTTTACCTCACAGCTGTAGGTATGTTGACGGTACTGACCCTTCTGCAGCCGGATCTTGGAACGGCCTCAGCTATACTGATGATCGTGTTCAGTATGATCTACTGGGCCGGATTTGGGTTTAACTGGATATTTCTGTTTCTAAGCCCTCTGTCTGCGGCTGTGTCGTCTGTGAAGTTTGCTTCGTGGCTGGCCTTTACCGCTGTGCTATGCTGGGTTTTGTACCGGTCCGGAGCAAAACCCCGCAGGTGGGTGTTCTTTCTTGTAATGACCACAGTACTGGCTGCTTTAACACCTACAGCCTGGGAATTGCTTCATCCCTACCAGCAGGCGAGGCTTACCACTTTTCTTAATCCCGAAGCAGATCCCTACGGGGCAGGATGGAATGTAATTCAGTCGAAAGTAGCCATTGGTTCGGGATGTGTTACAGGCGAGGGATTTCTTAAGGGAAGCCAGAATGAACTTGCTTTTCTACCGGCGAGGCACACCGATTTCGTGTTTTCCGTCTGGGCAGAGGAATGGGGTTTTGCGGGCAGTCTCTTTCTTCTTGCTCTGTACGCCGTTCTTGCATGGCGTATTCTGACTGGTGCCAGGCGCTCCATGAATCCTTTCAATTCCATACTGGCTGCAGGTACCGCCGCTTTTGTTCTTATCCACGTGGTGGTAAATATTGGAATGGCTCTGGGAATGATGCCTGTTACAGGATTGCCACTGCCGCTGATCACATACGGAGGCAGCCATATAGTAACTGAAATGCTGCTTCTGGGATTTTCTTACAACACAATAAGAAACTGGCGCAGTTACTGACAGAAGGTATTCTCTTCGTTATCATACTGTGTTCGAAAAACTAAATAGAATGAAGGGGAATATGCATCCGATTCTTTTAAAAATAGGTTCACTGCCCATAAATAGTTACGGGCTGATGCTTGCCATTTCTTTTCTGCTGGGGGTCAAGCTCGCTTCCCGCAGAGCACTGAAACTGGGAATTCCGTCTGATGATACGGTCAACCTGAGTATCTGGATTATGGCCGCAGCCATAATTGGTTCCAGGGCTTTCTATGTGGTTACCCACATGGAACAGTACGCAGATGATCCGCTTGCCGTTGTTGCTTTCTGGAATGGTTTGTACGGCTTGAGCATGCTTGGCGGTGTTGTTCTGGCCATGATTGTTGGTTTTGCGTGGATTTTGAAAAAGAAGTGGCCCCTGTGGTCTTTCGCGGATGCCGTAATCCCATCATTTGCCCTGGGTATTTTCGTTACCAGAATCGGCTGTTTTTACAATGGATGCTGTTTCGGCCGTGAAACTGCCTGTTCCCTGGGTATAACCTTTCCCTCAGGATCAATTCCGTACGCCATTTTCGGAAATGCTCCTATTCATCCCACACAGCTTTACAGTTCTCTGGGAGGGCTTGTTATACTGCTGATTCTTCTTCTCGCAGACAGACGACGAAACTTTCCGGGGTTTATTTTCTCTATGTTTCTGGGGCTGTACGGTGCCACAAGATTTGGTATGGAGGAATTCAGATATTTCGACCACACGCCGGCTGGAAACTTCGGGTACAGTGTTTTTGCATCCAGACCGGGGATGACTGATAACCAGGTTATCAGTCTGTTTATGGTTCTGTTTTCATTCGTTCTTGGAGCATGGCTTTACTATCGAAATCAAAAAAGCTCCTCCTGAGCCTGCTGGTTCACAGGTGCAGGGGCTGCGGAAGCAGAATTGAACCTGAAGCAGGCAGTTTCTGCCGGTGGTGTCTTATCCGGATGTATACTGACGGAGAGCGATTTGCCGGGGAAACCCGTGTTCTTACGGCGTTTTTGCACTCAGGCGTTGTTCGGGAGATGGTTCTAAGGCTTAAATTTGGTGGGGAGCGGAAACTTGCAGTTCCCCTGGCAGAGCTGGCACTGAGTTCATGGAAACAAATTCCCTTGCCTGAAGATACTGTTGTTCCTGTTCCGGTGTCCCCCGCCAGGCTTCGGAAGAGGGGTTACAATCAGGCTGCTCTTGTTGCATCCGCTGTTTCCAGGGCCACAGGAGCATCGTTTATTCAGCCGCTTGTTCGCTCCGGGGGAGAGTCACAGATTGGTGTTGCCGGCGTTGCAAGGCAAGGTAATGTTCGCGGGAGGTTTTCAGTCAGATCCGGAACACAGTGTTCTGGTAGAGTCTGGCTGATAGATGATGTAATGACCACTGGTGCTACTATCACGGAAATTGTTTCCACCATGTCAGATGCCGGAATTCGCAGGGTTCAGCCAGCGGTGGTGTGCTTTCGCAGAATAGGTGAAAAGAGTATTATTCCCGGCAAGGAGGTTAACCATGCAGGGGTCTGAAAAAGCAGTTCGCAATTATGTGCACAAGTTGAAATTTCAGGTGCGGGATACTCTTCTTGCAGTGAGGTATGGGCTTAACGCCAGAAACATCTGGGTATTCTGGAAGGGAACAGTACAGGCCTGGCTGGTATGGGTCTTCTTCGTGTATGCCGGTTTTCTGGCGGCAGGAGATTCCCTGTCTGAAAGGTTCCGTGCGGCTGTGCTGTGCCCTCTGCCGGACAGCCTGTTTATGAGCAGTGTTCCTTCAATTATTCTTCTTGCTGCAGGAACACTTCTGGCTTTTTGCATCTATCTTCTTACAGCACTTAAAGTATCGAGACTGACCTTTGAACAGCTTCGCGGTGATCAATTCTTTTCAGAGGCGGATGCCCGCAGATTCTGCCGGTCAAACTGGAAACCTGTGGTGGCCACTCCTCTGGTAATTGCCCTGGGAATTGTACTGGGTATTGTTGCAGTTGTTCTTGTGGGTTTTGTTGGCAGAATACCTGCTGTGGGTCCTGTAATTGCAGGCCTGCTGGTTGTGCCTGTGTGGGTGCTTGGTTTGTTTCTGGTTCTTGCTCTGCTGGTTCTCGTGTTTTCCGTGTTTCTTGTTCCGGTGATTACTGCTGCTACAAAAGGTGACACTTTCGAGTGTCTTTTTGAGGTGTTCAGTGTTGTTACCTCACAGCCCATGCGGCTGTTCCGTGGGTTTGTTACAGGGTTTTCCGCCAGGCTGGTTGCTCTTGCAGTTTTTTCCCTGTTTGCATGGGGTTCTGTGTCGGTTGTTTCTTCAGTTCTTTACAGAACTTCAGGGCTTCAGGGTCTTGGAGATACCATGGAATCCGGTTTTTCCAGAGTTGCTCCGGAAGTGGTTCCTTTTTACTCTTCCATTTTTAATCCGCTTTCTTCAACAGAGCACACGGAATCTTCGTGGAGCGGTGCTGCAGAGTTTCTGATTTCCCTTTCCGGGGTAGCCATCCTGATTGTGCTCTTGGCATACTGGTTGTCCAGCTGCACAGCACAGTGGACTGTTATGTATCTGGGGCTGAGATATAACCGTGATGGAGAAGATCTTCTGCTTCTGGCGGATGAGGAGGAGTACAGGGAGTTCAGAAAAATTTACCGGAACACATCCAGCGGCAGGAAAGAGGAATGAGTTCTCAGAAATTCGTTCACCTTCATCTGCATTCAGAATACAGCCTTCTCGATGGAGCCATTCGTTTTGACACACTGGGGAAGTTTCTTATTGAAAACGGAATGGATGCTGTTGCGGTAACCGACCATGGAAACATGTTCGGGGCAGTGCAGTTCTGCGATAAAATCAAGGCTGCCGGTGTAAAGCCGATAATAGGCAGTGAGGTTTACCTTACCCCTGGAAGCATGCATGACAGGAAGAAAGAGTCCGGCAGGCCGAAGTACTACCATCTAACATTGCTTGCTGCCAGTGAAGAGGGTTACCGCAACCTGATAAAGCTTTCCAGTGCCGGATACCTTGAAGGTTTTTATTACAAACCCAGAATAGACAGGGAAATACTCGAGAAGCACTGTGCCGGGCTGATAATAGGGTCAGCCTGTCTTCAGGGTGAAGTTGCACAGAATCTGCTTCAGGGGAAAAGAGACAAGGCTGTAGAGGCTGTTCGTTACTATCAGGGCCTGGTGGGAAAAGACAGGTTCTTCATTGAACTGATGGATCACGGGCTTGCTGAAGAAAAACAGATACTAACAGCGCTGGCTGAGGTTGCGGAAGAGACAGGAGCACTGCCGGTGGCCACCAACGATGCACACTACCTGTCAAAAGACGATGCAAAAGCCCACGAAGTTCTGCTGTGTCTTCAAACCGGTAAGACCCTCGATGATCCGGGAAGAATGAAATTCGAGACCGAAGAGTTTTACGTAAAAACTCCGGAGGAAATGGCTGTTCTTTTCAACTGGATTCCTGAAGCGGTATCTAATTCGGTCATTATTGCAGATATGTGTGATTTCTCGGTGGAGCAGGGTGAGTTTCTACTTCCCGATGCGCCAATGCCCGACGGTTATGCAAGCCAGGGAGACTACCTGGCTGTTCTTGCCGGTGAAGGGCTGACAAACAGGCTGGGAAGGCAGGTTACAGACACAGAGAAAGAGAGGCTGGAATACGAACTTGGGATAATCAACGGTATGGGGTTTCCCGGGTACTTCCTCATTGTCTCTGAACTTATGCGCTGGGCAAGGGCCGAGGGAATTCCCGTAGGGCCGGGTAGAGGGTCTGCCGCAGGAAGTCTTGTTTCATTTGCAGTTGAGATAACCGATGTTAATCCCCTTGATTTTGGTCTGAGTTTTGAGAGGTTTCTGAACCCTGCAAGAGCCCAGATGCCCGATATTGATCTTGATGTTTGTGTAGAGCGAAGATCTGAAATCATTGAGCACATAAAGCAGTTGTACGGAGAAGACAGCGTCTGCCAGATAATCACCTACAACAGAATGAAGAACAAAGCTGCTATCCGTGATGTTGCGCGTGTTCTTGGCATGAGCTACGACGATGGAGACATTCTTTCCCGGCTTGTCGGCGAGGCAGACGATGGCAGCGGAAAAAGCCTCCGGGAGATGGTTGAACAGAACTCTGCTTTGAAAGCTCAGGTAAAGCAGATCAGCAGAGCATCCACCCTGATAGAGTATGCAGACCGTCTGTCCGGTATAGCCCGGCATGCCGGTGTTCACGCCGCAGGTGTTGTTATTACTCCCGGACGATTAGACAGGTATGTGCCTCTTTGCTGGAACAAGGAGAAAGGTGTTACCACCCAGTACGAAATGAAGGCCGCCGAGAAAATAGGCCTTCTGAAACTCGATGTTCTTGGGCTGAGAACGGTAACCGTTATTGACCACGCTGAAAAAGCTGTGAAGCAGAGAGAACCGGATTTCTCAATAGAGAAGATTCCTTTTGATGATAAGCCCACTCTGGAAATGATCAGCCAGGGCAGAACTTCGGCTGTGTTTCAACTGGAGAGCAGCGGTATGCGTGAAGCTCTTCGCAAGATAGGTGTAAACCGTTTTGATGATGTAACAGCCGCTGTGGCAATATATCGCCCGGGATCCATGGACATGGTGGATACATATGCAGAGAACAAACAAAAAGTTTCCAGAGGAGAAAAAATCAGCTACCCCCATCCGCTTCTTGAAGAAGTGCTTTCCGATACCTACGGAGTGACCATCTATCAGGAACAGGTGATGCGTATTGCAAATGTTGTTGCTGCTATGAGTATGGCTGATGCAGACAACTTAAGACGGGCAATGTCGAAGAAGATTGTTTCGACCATGGCAAAGATGAAAAAAGTGTTTCTTAAGGGAACTGCAGAGAAGGAACTGGGGAAAAAGAAGTCTGTGGAAATCTGGGGTTTGATAAAGAAGTTTGCAGAGTACGGGTTTAACAAGTCACATGCTGTTTGTTACGCCATCATCGCGTACAGAACTGCGTACCTGAAAAGGCATTACCCTGCAGAGTACATGGCTGCGTGCCTTACAAGCGAAATTGGTACGGTGTCAAAGCTTCGGTTTTTAGTTAAGGAAGCTGTGCGTATGGGGGTTAAGGTTGCTGGCCCCTCGGTTAATCAGGGGCTCGTTAGTTTTGTTGCCTCTTCCCCCGATGAAATTGTTTATTCCCTGGCCGCTGTAAAAAATGTGGGTACAACACCGGCGGAGGAGATAGTAGCTGCCCGGGAAGCGGATGGTGAATTCAGAACAATATTTGATCTGTGTGCCGGCGTTGCTCTTGTTGAAGAATCCTCCGGCCTCAACAGGCGGGCTCTGGAGTCATTGATTCTTGCAGGAGCTACCGACTGTCTCGAGGGCAGCCGGGCTCAGCAGCTTGCAGTGATGGAGCAGGCTCTCGACTACGCTTCTGCATCCAGGAAGCACCGTGATTCCGGTCAGATGTCTCTTTTTGGAGATGCAGGAGAGCAGCCTGTGGCACCTGCCCTTCCCGGTGTGGATGAACTTTCCCTTGAAAATAAACTGGAGAAAGAGAAGGAGATGCTGGGTTTCTATTTTTCGGGGCATCCCCTTGATATGTATGCAGAGGAAGTTACTGGCCTCACCACTCACTTTGTTGATCAGATATCTTCTGCATCACCCGGTTTTGTGTCGGTTGCAGGTGCTGTAACACAGGTCAAGAAGGTAAACTCTCGCAAGGGGCAGATGGCTTTTGTTACCATTGCGGGTAAGAAAGGCTCCGCCGAGGTTCTGTGTTTTTCCGATATTCTTGAAAAGTATGGCGACTTGATCAATACCGGAGCACTTCTTCTTTTTGAAGGAGAATTGAAGTCGGGCAGGGGAAGCAGGGAAGACAAAATGCTTGTGGATCGTGTTGTTCCCCTGCAGCAGTGCCGTAAGCTTCTCAATGCCGGTATATTTATTGAAGTGGATGGTTTTCAGTGTGGAATAGATACACTTGAGAAAGCAGCTTCATTTATAAAGTTGAATCCTGGAAAGGCAAGAGTGTTCATGAGGGTTCGGTTTCCTTCGGGAAGAGTTGTCGACGCCTTTTCCAGATCAATAAGGGTGGAACCTGATGATGGGGTTCTTGCAGGGCTAAGAGATATTCTGCCTGATGAATCCAGAGTGTCTCTGTGCCGTGGCGACGGGAGGTTCAGATGAAATTGTTCTGGGTAACTGTTCTGCTGGTTAGCCTGTCTGCCACCGCAGGAGAGCTTATGCGGGTTGCAGGGGAACCAACCGCTGGTGTTATTGCGCCCCGAACATTCAATGTGGCCATGAGCACTTTTCCTGAAAGCGGGCTGAAGTTTTCAATTACTGCCGGAATCATACCGAGGCTTATGGCCGGGCTGGGGTATGGCGGATGGAACATCACAGGCATGAGCGACCCCGCCTGGTTTGATGGTGTTTACCTGAAGATCAGGTTCAGAATTTTTGACGAGAAGCGATCGTTTCCAGCAGTGGCACTGGGGTACGACAACGAGGAAGAACACGCCAGGTCCGGTGCGGAGTACCTCAGACCAGCCAGAGATTTCTATGCGGTTTTCAGTAAGAACTACATGGGATGGGGTGGCGATATGGGTTTTCACTTTGGTGTTAACATAGCAGAGGAATACAGTGATCATATTGGTTGCTGGGCGGGAATAGACAAGTCTTTTCCCGGTGGGTTCGGTGTTGCTGCAGACTGGGATCTTGCAACAAACGGCAACACGGATTACCGGGTTGAAAAAACCGGTGGGTTTCTTGATATTGAAACCTATTGGGAAAGTTTCGGTCAGGTGAGAATAGGGCTTCGTTTCAGCGATGTGCTGGAAACAGGAGGAGCACCTTACCGTTCGCTGGTAATAGATTTTCTTGGATTGATTTAAGGGGAGATGTATGAACAAAAAACTGATGAAGGCATACTCGGAGGTTGTTCTTTCGGGTGCTCTAAAAATAGGTAACGATGATGTTTTGTGGTTGCGCAGCGAACCTGTACACCAGGAGTTTGCCAGGTTTCTGGCAGAAACAGCCTACGAACTCGGAGCAAAGTATGTGAATGTTTCTTACGAGGATCCTGCTTTTGACCGTATAAGAATTGACAACACAACAGTTGACAGCTTTCTTGATTACGTACCTGAAAACAGATCTGCTATGTTTGAATCGGTTGTTAAGGAAGGGTGGCGCTCGCTGGCGTTGCGCGGACCGGCTGAACCCGATCTTATGGAGGGTGTTGATTCGTCCAGGCTGGCCAGAGCTACAAAAGCTTCGTCCATGGCCAGAAGAAGCTTTCTTTCCGCAATATCTTCGAACAAAATTCCCTGGAATGTGTGTCTTGCTCCAACCCGTGCATGGGCTGCAAAGGTGCTTGGCAGTGACGAAAACTGGGAGAGCAGAATATGGGACATTCTGATTCCTGTTCTTCGTCTGGACAAAAAAGACCCCGTAGCAGCATGGGGTGAACACGATGCGCTTCTGAAGCGCAGAGCGAAGTTTCTTAACACTCGCAGGTTTCCGGAAATAAGGTTTACCGGCCCGGGAACAGATTTAACGGTTGGTATGCCGCCAGACAGATTGTTCAATGGAGGAAGCTCAAGATCTTCCGATGGAACGGTATTCTTTCCGAATATTCCAACAGAAGAAGTATTCAGTACACCCGACATGACGGCTACAAGAGGCAGCGTGAAGTGCACCAGGCCTGTAACTGTTTACGGCGCTCAGGTTGACGGGGCGTGGTTCAGGTTTGAGAACGGCAGGGTAGTCGAATCCGGTGCAGAAAAAAACGCAGAAGTGTTGAAGCAATACCTTGCAACTGACGATGGTGCCTCGATGCTTGGTGAAGTTGCTCTTGTGGGTGTGGATTCCCCCATATACCAGTCGGGCAGAATATTTCACAACATACTTTTTGATGAAAATGCGTCTTGTCACATCGCCCTGGGAAATGGGTACACAGATTGCATAGTTAACGGTACTACTATGGATGAAGATGCTCTCAGGCAGTGTAGATGTAACCAGTCTCTTGTTCACACAGATTTTATGATAGGAAGTGAAGAGGTTGATGTTACAGGTGTTGCAGAGGATGGTACAGAAACTGCTATTATTACAAACGGTGAATTCGTTATTTGAAAGGACGGGAGAAATGGTTGATCCCAGACTTCTTGAAATTCTTGTGTGTCCCAGGTGCAAAGGCGAACTGGAGTACAGAACAGATGGAAGTGAAAGATTGATTTGCCGAAAATGTGCCGTAGCATTTCCGGTGAGGGACGACATTCCTGTTATGCTTATGGATGAGGCCGTGTCTGTTAAATCCGGGCAGGAAAGCTGAAGACAGCAGTATACGTCAGGGTGAAAGTGTCACCGGGCAGCAGCAGAACAGAGTTTCATTCAGTGATGGATGACGGGTGTTTCAAGATCAGGCTGAAGGCACCTCCCGTGGATGGAAAGGCGAATGCGGAGCTTGTACGCTGGCTTTCAAGGCAGTTCGGGGTTTCTGCCGGAAGTGTTCAGATAAAATCGGGAAGCAGTTCAAGAAGAAAAACAGTTAAAATTGTTTCTCCCCCAATTACACCGCCGTGGTACCATGAATGAGAAGTCACTTGCTCGGTTTATCCGCAGAGCGCTTGACGAGAACACCAGACGGATACTGGTAAGGAACGTACACCAGGCAGAGAAATTCACACAAGTTCTGGATTCGGTTCTTGAGAATTTTCGGGTTTTCACAGTAGACTGCAGTGATGAAAACTCTTTTCGAAGCAGTCTTTCCGCATACTTTGCAGGAGACAGTTATTCCGCTGTGGAAACAGCATTTGAAGCTGGCTGGCGCTCCCACTCCACTGAAATATCGCTGTATTCTGAAGCATCCGGCCTTGAGGTTGTTGCCGGGCTTCACAGCGTGAAACAGGAAGTAAAAAATTTTGTTCTGAACAAAAACAGCGCTCCGTTGCAAGGGGCTGTTACTGCCAGGATATTCTCTTCATTTGCCTGGTCTCTTCCAACTGTGATCTGCTTTGTGAACTACACCGGGCGTGAAAATGGCCCTGTCTCCGTGCTTACACGAACCACAGGCACTCCTGTGCCCCCGATTGTTGTTTTCAGCAGCAGCGAATATCTTGAAGGGGCAGATAAAGTTATTGAATCGGGAATGCTGTCTGTTGAAGCTGTTCGATTGTACCTGCAGGAACACAACTCTGATCTGTCTCCTGAAGCTGTGCTTGCTGCAACAGGCGGCGACCAGGGGCTGGTAAAACTGTATTCAGGGCTGTACAGTTTTACAGGCGCGGCAAACAGCAGTGTGTTTTCAGCACTGGATTTCTTTCTGGCGGAAAACAGCGAACTTGCTGTTTTTGCCGGTTGCGCGTCTGTAATTGGAGAGCATTTTCTTCCGGAAGAGATTTTTAAACTGTCTGGTGTGAAAGATACCGGGGTTTTTGCACTTGGGCGCAGTATAAACATGTGGAGCGGCCACATTGCAGCGAGGTTTTCCAGTGCCGGTGTGCAGGATTACCTGCTTAAAACAGTCTCTCCCCCGGATAAGGATCTGTTGCTTAGGGAAGCGGCCGGAACGGTTCTTCAGATAAGGGGAAAGAGCTCCCGCTCGTATCAGGCTGCTGCTGATTTTCTGGTAAGGGCAGGGCTCGGATGTCAGGCATCTGAATACTATCGGATTTCTGCTGAAATGGCCACTGGTGAATACCGCAGGGCAGATATGTACAGGAAAGCAGCTTATTTTTCTGAGGAGCAGACAGACAGGTTTCTTTTCCTCTCTGCTCTGAATTTGTACAGAGGAGAGTTTTACATAAAAGCTACTGAGGTTCTGAATTCTGTAAGTTCTAGCTGGAATTCTGATGTTTCTCTGCTGAAAGACCTGTGTACAGCTTCGGGGAATGTTCTGTCTCGAGAGAAGTACGGCAGTTTTACACACAGCGAAGCTTCTGAGCTTGCCATGGAAATAGTTGAGTCCAGGGAATTCAGAAGCGCCGGGAATTACCACAGAGCGGAAAGGGTTCTTCTTGGCTGTGGAACGGAAATATCTGTACGGTCGGTTTCCTGTCTTGTTGAGTTTGGGGAGCAGCTGTACAAGCGCGGAATCGTTGAAGGCTCGCTGAATGCAATGGTTCTGGCGCGAAGAAGAGCAAAAACTCTCGGAGAGAACTGGCTTGAAAGAAAGGCCCTTTTTACATGCATCAAGGCATGGAATCGTCTGGGCAGGCAGAAGAGGCTTAAGTCGGAATTGAGCAGGCTGATAGAGCTGGTTTTTGTTTCCGGCAACAGGCGCGAACTTGCTTCTGTATACAATCTGTACGCGAATTCTCTTGTCAACAGCCGGAAACCAGACGAAGCGCTGCAAATGTACTATTCTGCCCTTGGTATTCTTGCGCTGGTTCCAGAATCCAGACGAATGAAAATCATTATACTGAACAACATCGGCGTGGCACAGCAGATGATTTTTCGCGTGGACGAAGCCCTTCAAACTCTTATGCGGCAGGTGCGTATCTCCGTGTCTTCGGGTAATCTTTCGCAGGCCTGTATAGCCTACGGCAATCTGGCGCGTATTTTTATCAACCTCGGGAAATCGGATGCAGCGGAAGACTGTCTTGAAACCATGGTTGAGTTTACCACCCTGGGAAAAGTTGCCGAGGCATCCGGGCCTGTATTTTCAATTTCATCGCAGATCGCATTTTTAAAAGATGATGTAGATACTGCTGTTTCTCTGATAGACAAGTTTATTCAGATCGCCATCCAGGGAGGCAAGAAGAGAAAGCTTTCCTTCGGGCTTCTAAGGAAAGGTTCCATGCTTCTTCAGGCCGGGAAGTACCTAGAGGCGGAACTTGTGTTCTCAGAAGCTGTGGATGTTTCTGTGTCATCTGGATCGGATATGAATGCATATCTCTCGAAAATGAGGCTCACTGTTGTAAAATGCTTTCTTGGAAAAATCAGTGCGGTTGAGCTTCTGTTGCTGAACGATTCTGCGGAAGCAGAAGATTTCCAAAGAGGCGAAAAAATGTATTACCACTGGCTTTTTACAGGAAGCAGGCAGAGCCTTACTGCTGCTGCTCAGCTGCTTTCACAGGGGCTTTCCCACGGTTTGTACTTCCATTCCTATCTGTATATGCTGCAGAAGATTGTAAGACATATTCCAGCAAGTCTTGCAGATGCAATTCCCCTTGTGCATAATTACCCCTCCTGTGAGTGAATGAAAGGTGTATGATGTATGTTGTTTTGCCCCGTGGCTGGGGAGACGTTGTCTCTTCCCGGGACGGTATTTTTGTTTGTAACGAGTATTCGGTGGAAGTTGTCAGAAAGGGCCTGGAAGCAGGTGAGAATACTTTTCTCATAGGGGCTGATGCCCTTTCAGAATCAGCCGGGTGGCTTCTGGTAAAGGATCATCTGGCTCTGTTCGGCACCGGTTCTCTGGTGGGCCCCAACCATCCTTCCGGGCCCAGGTTTCCAAATCTGAGGGGTATGTACATTGTACCGACAGTACAGGGCGGTTCCGTTCGATCGGGTGTTGTGATGAAAGTTCCTGATATCAGGTTCAGCACTGGAGCAGAGCTCAGGGCGTTTCCCTGCGATGCACTTGTTTCCAGCGGTATTGATCTGGCAGTTGCGGCAGCTCACGGAGGGGCGGGTGTTGTTTTTGTGTTGAACTGCATAACACCTGCAGGCAGAAGCAAATCTGATTTTTCTTTCCTGAACACGCTTATTCAGGAAACAGAGGAGGTGAGGAGTAGTGAACTACAAAGAAACCATTAAGCTTCCCAAAACCAGCTTCTCCATGAAGGGCGGGCTGATTAAGAGGGAGCCCGAGCTTCTTGAAAGATGGAGCGAGATGGGTATTGAGGGCAGAATAACTGCCGCTAGAAAGAATTCTGAATCATTTATTCTTCACGACGGGCCGCCTTATGCCAACGGTCACGTTCACCTTGGAACTGCCCTTAACAAGATACTTAAAGACTTTATAGTGAAGAGCCACACAATGATGGGCTACTATTCTCCCTATGTACCAGGCTGGGATTGCCACGGTATGCCTATCGAGCACAAAGTGATGACAGATGCAGGCGAGGAAAGAGCTTCGCTGTCTCTTGTAGAAATACGCAGCAGATGCAGGGAGTATGCCTCGGGATTTGTTGATGTGCAGCGTGAAGAGTTCAAGCGGCTCGGTGTTTTCGGCCGCTGGGACAACCCGTATCTTACAATGAAAAAGACATACGAAGCCGGTATTGTAAAGGCGTTCGGAAAACTGGTTGAAGACGGCTACATCTACCAGGGGCTTCGCCCGATACACTGGTGTACTTCATGCACCACAGCACTCGCCGATGCTGAAGTTGAATATGCTGATCACAGTTCACCTTCGGTTTACGTTGCATTCAAACAGGTTGATCCTGAACACTGGCTTGCTGCGGGGGTTCCAGCTGATGTTGAGGTTGTTATCTGGACAACAACACCCTGGACACTTCCGGCCAACATGGCTGTTGCGTTGAACCCGGGAGAGAACTATGTGGTTGTGGATACAGCCGACAGACACTTTCTGGTCGCCGGAAGAAGGGCACAGGCATTTATCGAAGCTTCCGGTATAGACGGTTCTGTTAGAGAAGGGCTGGTGTTCACTGGAAGGGAGCTTGAAAATCTTGTTCTTGAGCACCCTGTTGATTCCGGGAAAACTTCTCTTGTAATTCTTGCCGATCATGTAACCATGGATGACGGTACCGGCTGCGTTCACACTGCTCCCGGTCACGGCTCCGATGATTTCATGGTCTGCCAGGCCTACGGAATTGAAACTTTCTGCCCGGTGGGGCCACAGGGAGAGTTTACTGAAGAGGGCGGCAAGTACAAAGGGCTGCATGTTTTCAAGGCTAATTCCGTGATAGTTGAAGACCTTACCGAATCCGGAAGAATGATTGCTTCAAGCAGTGTTAAGCACAGTTACCCCCATTGCTGGCGATGCAAGAAGCCCTTGATTTTCAGAGCTACAGAGCAGTTCTTCCTCAGTCTCTCCCACAGGGATCTGAAGAAGAGAGTTCTGGAGATGGTAGACAGGATAAACTGGTATCCCGACTGGGGATATGACAGAATGAAGAACATGATGTCTGTGAGGCCTGACTGGTGTCTTTCCAGACAGCGCTCTTGGGGTGTTGCCCTTCCGGTGTTTACCTGCCCTGACTGTGGCGAGGCGGTTCTTGACTCGAAGCTGATAGATAAGGTAGCAGACAAGGTACTTGAAGACAGTGCTGATGTATGGTTTACCATGTCCGTCGATGAAATCTTTGCCCTGGACGGAAGAAAGGCTCAGTGCCCCCACTGTGGGGGAACTTCGCTTAAAAGGGTTGATGATATTCTTGATGTGTGGTTTGATAGTTCCCTCAGCCACTACAATGTTCTTACAGATGAATACGGTCTTTCAAGACCGGCATCTGTCTACCTTGAAGCCACTGATCAGCACAGAGGATGGTTCGGAGTAAGCCTTGTAACGTCAAATGCACTCGGTCTTTCTCGACCGGCGGACAACATCATTACCCACGGCCTGATTCAGGATAAAAAGGGCAAGAAAATGTCGAAATCTCTTGGCAATGTAATCTCTCCCTTGAAGGTAATTGGAGCCAATGGAGCCGACATCCTTCGTTTGTGGTTTGCGGGGATTGATTACACATCCGATTTCAGAGCTGATCTTGGCCAGCTTGCAGATTCAAGGGAAGCTTACAGAAAGATAAGGAACACCATCCGGTTTATGCTGGGCAATCTGGAAGATGCCACAGGGGTAATGCCTGCCCCGGAAACCCTGACAGGTCTCGACAGGTATATCTGGCTCAGGTTCCGTAAACTCATGGCTTTTTGCATAGATGAATACAGAAAGTTTCAGTTTCATCGAGTGTACAGAGAGCTGAGGAATTTCATGGTGATCGAGCTTTCCGGTCTTTACCTTGATGCCAGAAAAGACAGGCTGTACTGCGATGATCCTCGCAGCCCGGGAAGGGTTGCCACAGTTGAACTGCTAGGCTGGCTCACAGTTGAGCTCAGCAGGTTGCTTGCTCCAATAATTCCTTTCACAGCTGAGGACATCTGGGATCATATTCCAGACAGCCTTAAGCATTCGGAAAGTGTACATCTGGAACTGTTTACACTTGATTCTTCGCTTAGCTCCGAAGAGGAAGCAGAGCTGTCCTCCTGGTCTGCATATCTGGATGTAAGGAAGAATGTTCTGAAGCACCTTGAAGAGCAGCGCGCTCAGGGTACAATCGGTGGCGGGCTAGATGCCCACGTTTATCTGACCCTTCCGGAAGAAATGGCGGAGAGTGCGCTTGGTGAGAGCTGGGCAGACTTTTTAATAGTTTCCAGAGCGCTTGTTGGTACAGGTGAAACCACGGAGATTGAAGTAGTAAAAGCTGAAGGCGGCAAGTGTCAGAGATGCTGGAAGATAATTCCTGAGGTTGGAACACATCCCTTCGCGGATGATGTCTGTCCCAGATGCGGAAAGGTTCTTGAAACAATTGAAAACTAAAACCGCAGCCTTTACAGCAGCAGCGGCAGTACTGGTGCTTGATCAGCTGACAAAGCTGGCTATGAGGCATATTCTGCTTGATGGTGTTCCCAGGGATGTTGTTGGAAGTGTGGTAAGAATAACACTGAGGTACAACACAGGCGCAGCGTTCAGCCTTGGGTGGGGAGGCCCGGTAATTCTTTCTGTATTTACTGTTCTGGCTTCAATCTTCCTGGTGCGGTACATGCTGAAAGTCGAAGGCAGAAGAAAGGTCCTGTGGCTTGGCGTTGTGCTTGGCGGAGCTGTGGGAAATCTTACAGACAGACTTATAATGGGGAAAGTAACTGATTTTATCGATATAGGATTAACCGGGTGGAGATGGCCCACCTTCAATGTAGCAGATATCGCCATCTGTATCGGGGGCATCGCCGTATTTTTCCTTTTCAAAGGATCGAAGCGGCTGGAGGTACCCACAAAGGAAAACCAGATATGAAAAGCAGAATCGTAGTTGCCATTGGAGGAAACTCACTTATCAATCCGGGGTCCGGGCGGGGTAACAGGGAAACTCATGAAGTTGCACGGGCTGTGTGCGAAGAACTCGCTTCAATCGCAGACATGTTCGGCAGCCTTGTTGTTACCCACGGGAACGGGCCTCAGGTGGGTTTTGAGCTTATTCGTAACGCGCAGGCAGACCATATTATTCCGCGTGATGGCATGGATGCGAATGTGGCTGCAACGCAGGGTATTATTGGCTATGTGCTGCAGCAGGTACTTGGTGATGTGCTGGAAGAGCGGGGAAAGGAAATTCCTATTTCCAGCCTGATCACACAGGTTGAGGTCAGGGCTGATGACCCCGGTTTTCAGAATCCTACAAAGCCTGTGGGCCCTTTCTATACCGAGGATGAAGCCAGTCAGCGGATGAAGTCAAAGGGCTGGATCATGAAGGAGGATGCCGGTCGAGGATGGCGGCGGGTTGTTCCCTCGCCTATACCCAAGAAAATTATTGAACTGGTGTCTATCAATGCTCTTATTGAAGCTGGTCAGATAGTAATATGCGCAGGTGGTGGTGGAGTTCCGGTCGTAAGAGAGGGTAAGAAGATTCGCGGGGTTGCAGCAGTTATAGATAAAGATCACGCCAGTGCCCTTCTGGCATCAAAACTGAAGGCACCGACTTTTGTGATTTCAACAGGGGTGCCTGAGGTTTACATCAATTTCGGAAAACCAGATCAGAAGGCTTTGAGGTCAGTTACAGCATCCGAGATAAAGGGCTACATGGAAGCAGGGCATTTTGCAGCAGGCTCTATGAAGCCAAAAATCAGAGCTGCCCTGGGTTTTCTTGAACACGGTGGTTCAAAGGTTGTTATCTCTTCTCCTGGAAATCTTATCAGCGCACTTGAAGGTAAGACAGGAACAACGATTACAATCTGACAGCGTATATGGTAAAAAGAAGGAGGGGTATTTGCCCCTCTATCGGCCGTATGAACGATTTAGAACATGTTCTTGATACGGGCCCATGTGGTTCTAAGAGTATCGCTTGTTCCCTCGATGGTCTTGAAAATGTCGGCAGCACCGATACTTGAGTTGATTGCTACCTATGCCCAGCCAGCAGCAGTAGTTCTGTAATGTGTACCAGTTGCCTGAACATGTCTGGCAACAAGCGCTGTGCAGTTACGCCACTGGAATGGCAGTAGCGTCCCGAGCGATAGCACAGTGAGCAATTTGAGTCGGGTTTATAGCCGTAAATCAACATGGATTTTGGGTTTTAAGGAGCGTAAACAGCTGGAATCACAATTACTCCTGGTCATTTCCGCTTGCTGAAATGACCCATCGGTAAACCACCAGACAGGTGCAAAAAACACCCGCCGCTAAAGAGCCTTTCTACCTGGTCAAGTCAATTAGGGGGAAATGAATTCCTGCTCAAAGCCTGTTCGCGCAGAAATGCCCTTGACAGCTAAACGGCAGATTGGATATTATCGGCGCGTTATTAAGGGGAATATCCTGTTTCGAGGCGGGCGATTAGCTCAGTTGGTTAGAGTGCTTGCTTGACATGCAAGAGGTCACT
>CAZRXU010000029.1:0-6588 GCA_964604135.1 uncultured bacterium
AACATTCAGCGTAACCAGCGCCGTTAACCTTAACCTAGATCATCGGTAGGCGGCTGGTTCACGCTGTGGTTATGCATTTGTTGCACTGAGAATACACCATTCCAAATATGTACTTTGTACTGGCAAACCATCTACTCGTGCTCCTTCTAATACAACACCGGGAGGTGCAGGGATTGTCTTTATGCTGCAGGAGTTCTTTACATCGACTGCCCATCCAGCGTTATGAAAGTGTTCTAATAGTTTATCCCTATAATGCGTTTCTGCTAGACCACCCTCTTCAATCAATGCACCATTTTCTTGATCATCTTCGGGGTAGAAGCTAGAAACTGCAAGGAGCTTGCCATTTATTATTCTATGAAGTTCCTCGAGTAGGTTCCCAGGATTTTGGATATTTTGAAGGCCAAGGAAAGTAGTAAGCAAGGAAATGGAGTTGGCGGTAAAAGGAGTCTGACGAGCATCAAAGGCCAGCAAGCTAACTCGATCGTAAAGACCCTGCTCCATTAACCATTTTCGATTCTTCACTAATATATTGGGACTGAAATCTGTCACGACAATCGAATTAGGCAGATCTTTAAGCATTCTTCTGACCAATATACAATCACCAGAAGCAAGATCAACGATGAGACCTTTAGATTTGGAAACTTCATTAATTAAATAGTCCATTTGATTGTCCCAGCATCTAATTGTATCTGCCGAATACAGCCCCTTTTTGGAAATTGAGTAAGCAGCATTAGCGGCTTCGACATCTCCACGACTTTTGTGTACTCTACCTCTATAATGCTGATCAACAGGTCCGAGGGTATCGAGGGGTACATCCATAAGCTTTTTTTCAATTTCAGGACTCTGTTTCAAGAGTTGATCCAACCTGTTATCTACCTGTTCCCAAAGATCATTTCGTTTTAAATCCGTAGTCAGGAATACTCCAATTCCATCTCTAACGGGATACGTACTGGAACATGATTGACAGCAAGCTTCAGCTACTTCTATTCTGTCATGTGATTGCTCAGTGATATTCCAGTCTAGTTTGCCATGGCATTTAGGACATTCCAACATTTCTACCAGATACTTCTGCATGTGTCTCCTTTGTATTTCAATTGCATGACAATGATTGTACTGCATGCGGTGTAAGCAGTGTGTGCAGAATTAGTTATGTAGTTTAATGATGCTGGATGTGGTGTCTGGTGTCAATAGGGGGGATGGATGGGAAGCTGGAGTTTAGAAATGTATATATAACTACGGGAAATACGTGGTTTGACTGACAGCGATGTAAGAAGGGGGGATTGCTATTGGAATTGGATTGAGTGAATACATTATTGGTATAAAGAGACGCGGGGGTTGCAGACATGAAGCAACTCTTGCAGCACAGGAGAAAGGCTCAGGGTAAGGTACGAACACATTCAAACTACCGAACATACACGCCGCGTCTGTACATTCCGTGGTTTCTTCTGCATCTGCCGCTCCAGCCCCTGATCATGTAATGCTGATAGTGTCGTCCTGTGATTCTGAAACGGTAGTGGGCATTTGTTGAGGGGCAGCGCATCTCGACTTGCACATAATTCTGAAAGAAATCAAGTTTTCTCCACCTGTGTCCCTCAAAGGCCCCGGGATAGTTACTGTTTTCTGCTGAATACATTTCCAATGCTTCGGCGATATTTCTAAGGTTTGACCGGCAGGCAGCATACTTAGCACTCTTAGTGACATTCTCAAACTTAGGAATAGCGATCGCTGCCAGAATACCTATGATAACGACAACAATCATCAGTTCGATAAGGGTGAATCCTATTGTTTTGCTACGCTTCATATTTCCCCCGTTCTGAACTCGTTGATATCCATGTCGGAAGAATAGAAAAGACCTGATTCTGTTTCCAGTGTCCAGTCTATGTCGTCCTCTTTCTCGTAGACTATACCCGGTGGAAGCTGGATATCGGTAACGGCAGGGAGCGAATCACAGTTCTCCATGTATTGTTGTATTCTTCCGGCAACGGCGAACACGGAATCTCTTTCGGCCTGCTCTGCAGGTGGGGGAGAGTCAATAAAATCACCATCTTCAGGATTAACAAACAGAAGACCAACTACTAAGATAATACCTGTTATGCCAACAATATATATCCATGGCGTTTTTTGCTTCTTCCTGATTTTGTTTTTAGCAGAGTCATTGTAGACAATGTCTTTATCCAGTTCAACAGGTTTGTTGCCGCTCTCCATAAAACGCCTCCTTTGCGTTGTGCCAGAGGTTCAGGAATATTCCCGAAGATTGTTTACACAGGTAATTATATGAGATTTGCAATGGTTTGGAAAAGACACCGAAAAGCAATGCTGTTGACAGAAGACAGATACGACCTTGAAGAGGAGGAATACACAGTACATCCTATCCGAATGCTCTCTTCACCCTTGTAAGAAACATTTTTCTTCTGATAGGCTTTCTTATGTAGTCTACAGCTCCCAGCTCGTAACCTCTTTCTTCTTTGTCCATACTGTCATTGCCTGTTAAGAACACAAGAGGTGTATCCAGATTCTTGCTCTGCAATGCATGGAGCATGGTGAATCCGTCAAGCCCGGGCATTTCAATGTCTGACAGTATCAGGTCGTAGCTGTTTGTCTGCAAAGTAACTATGGCTTCAACTCCATCGGAAACCTGCTCCACATTGTAACCGGCTGTTTCCAGGAGGATAGTTGCCAGATTTCTGAAATCCTCATCATCATCAACAAGAAGGATTTTTTTCTTCGCATGGGGCTCTTCTGCTTCTTCAGGCTGCTTGAAATCCTGACGACCGCTGAGTCTGAGTTCTTCCAGAAGTACATGTCTGTTAACATCGTCAAGGGAAAGCAGGCCCTGCTTCACCTTCATAATGGCATGATCGGAAAGAAGAAAAATATTTGCCTTCTCGTGTAGCTCAATACGCATGGCAGGAACTGATTCAGCGGATTTTATAATCCCAGTTACCTCTGGATTAAATCTCATCAGTTCATAAACACCCTGTCTTCCCGAATAACCGGTGAAATTACACTTGGGGCAACCTTCCGGATGGGGTAGCTCAGCAGGTATGTCTTCTTCGCTTAAGAACGGAAGAAGAATTCTCCTTTCCGCCTGTGTAATGGGCTTCATTCTTCTACAGTTCTGACACAAACTCTTAAGCAGCCTCTGTGCCAGCAGACAGAGCAGATTGTCGGCGGAATCTTCCCGGGATATTCCAAGTCTGGCAAGTCTGAAAAGGGCTGTGGTGGTGTTCGAACTGTGAAGAGTTGCCATGGTAAGGTGCCCTGTGCTGGCTAGATCAAGACATGTTTTTGCGCTGAAGGAATCGCGGACCTCACCCAGATAAACTATGTCCGGATCCTGCCTGACGGCAGATTTAAGAAGAGCTTCGAAAGTAACACCAGCTTTCTCATTTACCTGTTGCTGATTTGCATACGGAATTCTGTATTCAACCGGGTCTTCAATGGTCATAAGACTTCTTGACTTGATGTCGAGGTGCGATATCATACTGTAAAGTGTGGTGGATTTTCCGCTTCCGGTTGGACCTACCACAATAATTGCTCCGCTGCTCTGGCTGGAAACTTCGTACAGATCCTTTGACTGCTGTTCTGTCATTCCGAGTTCTGTTAAATCTCTTGGTTTCGCGTACAGATCCAGCATTCTAACAACCAGGCTTTCACCCTGTGGAGTAGAGGTAGTGGCAAAACGCATTTTGAACGGTTTTCCGGCAATACTGGCTTCTGCCTGACCATCCTGCGGCTTGCGGCGTTCAGCTATATCCATGCCACCCAGAACTTTGAATCTGCTAATAAGCACAGCCCCGGTTTTTTTCTTAAGGGTGAACATATCCTTCATATCACCATCAACACGAAACCTCACAAGTACTTTGTTCGGCTTCGGTTCTATGTGAATGTCACTGGCCCCTTCGGCCACTGCTGAGAAAAGAATACTGTCAGAGATGTACCGGATGGGATACTTTCTGATGTCTTCTTCCGAGGGCTTTTCTGTAATCTCGATGGATCCTGCAAAGTTGGCAAGATCATCTTCATCCTGGTTTACTTCGTCTTTTTCTTCTTCGGTGTCGATATTCGCAAAAGTTGATTGATTGTCTGAAGACTCGTCTTTGCGCAGCAGTGCATCAATGCAGTCAGGACAGGTGATTCCAAGAACAGGTGTTTCGCCGGTGAGGGATTCAAGCATGTCAACAAGCTGTGGCTCATAGGGATTTGACAGTACAAACCTGATTCCCTGTTTTTCTTTCAAAGCAAGCACTCTGTGTGATTTTGAGAATGCCGCCGGAAGCATATCTCCCTCAACAGTTTCAGGATCGATGTACGGATAATTTGGCAGATGGAGGTAATTTGAAAGAAGTTTTGCTGTTTCAGTAGTATCCAAACCCATGTCTGCCGCTGTTTTGTACATGTCTCCTGGATGAGAAAAAGTAAAATGAGCAGTATCTTCACTGGACAGACTGGAATTGCTCCTGATGAAATCAATGAATCCTCTGTAATCCTGTACTTTTGCAGAAGCCACCGGTCTGTCTAGTTTACTCCAGTGACCTGATCTGTCTAAAACCTTATCGACTTTCGCCAGAAGTGTCTTTCTGTTCAATTCAGATTTTGATACGAAGTCGGCAACACCGGCATTAAGGGCATTTCTTCTGGTCTCGTCGTCTGATCGGCTGGTTATCATTATTACGGGAATTCTGGAGAGAATACGATCGGACTGAAGATTTCCACAGAACTCAAGGCCATTGATTCCCGGCATGAGCAGATCCAGAAGAATAACATGGATATCGCCAGCCTGAAGTATTTTCATGGCAGCTGCAGCACTCTCTGCCATTTCCGTATGGTAGTCTGCCCTCTTCAGAATAAAGGAAAGCAGTTTTCTTGTATCTTCATCATCATCAATTATCAGTATGTTTTTAACCGTCATCGTCCACATATTCCATACGTACAGTATCAAGGTATTCCTCAAGCTTATCTATTTCAGAAAGAATTTTGTTACCATTCAGAGATTTGGCCGCAATTTCCATAGAGGATCCCAGTTCAGATATCTCTTGAAAACCGTATCCGCCCCCGGAACCTTTCATGCTGTGTGCAAGTCTTTGAGCTTCTTCAAATTCACTATTCCGGACAAGCTGCCTGATCTTTACAATGTCTGCACGTCTGTTTTTTATATACCCTGGAATCAGCGATTCAAGGTATTCCGGTATCAGAGCAACCGGACCGGTTTTTGTATTACCGGTATGATCTGTCTTATTGTTTTCGTGCGCGGAATCAATATCTGTGCGGTCCTGGTCTGGAACACGATTGTTATCTAATATGCTCACTTTACAGCCCCACCTTCCTGATACAGCGGTGACAGACTGAGACAACAAATGCTCACGTTTCTGTCATTTCGAATTCTCGACAACGAAATTTATGCTGGAGACAATCGAACCTGAGTCTACCATATCCGTTAAGGTCTGATGGGTCAATGGAAAAGGAAAGGTCAGGTGTAAAAAGAGAACAGTTTTGTGGCCTGAAACACTTGCAGCCAGGTACGAATCACTTACTGGCAACCAGATTGATTCCCAGAATAGCTTTGACAGGAAGAAAACGAGCTATTTTTTTTCTTAACCTGACTGGTATTCCGGCTAACACTTTCTCGCACAGTACAGCAAGCCACAAAGGAAATCTGATATAGATTCCCTTCCCGCCGGCATAAAGAACCGTTCTGGTGAACCCGACTTTTCTCAGACTGGTTCTAAGCTCATCAATAGTGTATTCATTTAAGTGGAATCCTGTGGCTATATCATCAAAATGTTTTGAAATATCATGAGGACCTGATAGTCTGTTGGGTGTTGTACACACATATATACCATTATCGGTCAGGGCTTGATATATGTTTTTTAACTGAGCACTGGCATCATCAGGATGCAGGTGTTCCATGAGCTGGTTGCTGTAAGCCAGATCAATGCTCTTGTTTGGAACAGGTATGCTTGAACCGTCTGAGATCAACAACTGAAAGTCTGCGGGCAGGGACATGTGTTTTGTTATCTCATATGAGACATCAACAGCATAAACGTATCTGACATGCCGTTTCACTTCAAGTGCCAGGCCACAATCGCCAGGTCCAACTTCCAGGAAGGACATGTTTTTCTGCAGGAATCTTCCCAGCAGTTTCAGTTGTTGCTCTACATGTTTTCCTGTGAGTTCCGGCGACAGTTTTCGGCTGAGCTGTGGAAGATGCGGCAGGCGACGATAGAACTCATCGTACAGAGAGGTATACAACTCCTGTCTTTCCGATGGTTTCGCATTTCTCAGTATATCGGCGAGACTTTTTTCAACTTCGTAGTGTTCCCTGATCTGTTCAATTGTTCTTTGAGTGGTTTCAGACATATGACTACTCCCCCCTTCCTGTCACCTGATAAACGAACAAATTGAATGCAGAAAGAGGTGTTACCAGGTGCAGTAGTAAACGCCAAAGGATTACCATGCGTATATGCTGGAGTTATTATATGTAAATTACGACACAAGACAAAGTATTGCGTATACAAAATCCCCCTCCGTTTTTTCGGGGGGGGATTCTGTTGTCTCGGACAATCAGCCGCCGTGCTTTTTTACAAG
>CAZRXU010000029.1:6688-24712 GCA_964604135.1 uncultured bacterium
CCCATTTTGAGGTTGAACACACGCTGGAAGTTGTACACCCTCTCACTCATAACAACAAGGCTGTCCATGGTCTGCGGCCTTCCTGTAACACCCTCGAACAGCTCGCAGTAACCCTGAACGTGCCCTGGAACCTTTGCCGGCTCACTGGTTTCGGCATTGTCTGCCGGTTCCACATCGTTCCAGGGAAGCTTGCACAGGCCACACAGGCCGAACCATGTTCTCCACATGGGGAAGTAGTGCAGAGCCTCGGCCTTGTCTTCAAATGTGGGGATCTGCTTGTTGACCATGTCCATGAAGATCAGCCAGGCTTCATCGTGCTGGGCGCCTTTTAGCGCGATACCGTAACCACCCTGTTGGGCAAGGGATTCCTTCGTTACATATTCAGAGTACTCCATGCCCTTTGACTCCATACCTATGTCCTGAACAAAAGCAGGGTCGGCGCCAAAGTTCTCTATGAAGTACTTCTTCATGTAACGAATACCTTTGCCGGCGATAAGGCCGAAACCCTCTCCCCGGCCCATCTGGTGAAGAAGCTCCATGGCAGCCTCCCAGTTGCCGAACCGGAGGTCGAGGCCGCCTGTTTTCTCCAGGTCGAGTATTCCGGCTTCAAAACACTCCATAACAAAGGCTGTGCCAGTTGCGTAGCTGATTGTGTCAAGACCGTAGGTGTCACAGTAGAAGTTGTATTCAATGGGGAAGTGGGGGTCGAATACACCCATGTTGGATGAACCGCCTACTGTTTCATACTCCGGCCCGTCTACGAGAACGCTCTCGCCTTTGTAGGGCCCTGTTTTGAGAACAAAACCCTCTGCGGCTTTTGCGCAGGCCATTGTGCAGCCGATGTAGCAACCGTCTGGAACACCCTGTGTTATGTACTTGTCGATGAACACTTTGCTTTCGATGTATTTTGTATCGGGATGCGAGCCGAACTGGTAGTTCTTTACTGGAAGAAGATCGTAGGCATCCATGATTTCTGTAAGGTGGGCAGTACCGATTCCCCTCATGTTGCACTGCTCTTTGTCCATGAGGATCATCTCTTTTGTAACCCTCATGCCCGCTCTGCGAATCATTTCCTGATCGTGGGGGCGGTTGGGGTCTTTTGTCATTGTTATGGCGCCTGTGGGGCATATTTCAGCACACGCTCCGCACGCAGAACAGTGGGTTTGCAAAGTGTTGTAGGGCATCATCACGGACCTGTCTTCACCCCGGTCGGCGAAGTTGATGATGTTTTCCCACACTCCCTGACTGCATATCCGCGAACACAGACCGCACAGAATACACGCGTTGGGGTTGAAATCCACATGGGGGTGATCGTAGCCGGGGTGTTCCGCTCCGTGGAATTTTGCCATGTCCTGTATGATTTTAACTTCAGGCCAGCGTGAGAGCATCATTGCCAGGATATTCTTTCTGCTGCTCTTAACTCTATGGTTCTGTGTATCTACTGAGCACTGCTTTCTTACAGGGTAGTTGCAGCTGGTGACCATTTTTGTTTTGCCACCTTCTGTTACCTCTACAGAACACAATCGACAGGCGCCGTAGGGTTCAACCAGCTCGCTGTGACACAAAGTGGGTATGTGAATGCCCAGTTCGGCGGCAGCCTCGAGGATGGTTGTTTCCGGAGTAACCTGAACTTCCCGACCGTCTATGGTTACGGTGATCTTGTCAGCCATTATTTCACCTCCACAGCGTTGAAGTTACAGACGTCACGGCATACTCCGCACTTGATACACTTTTCCTGGTCTATTACATGTACCTGTTTTGCAGAGCCGCGGATTGCGTTCACAGGGCACTTTATGGCGCACAGTGTGCAGCCGGTACAGTTGCCCGGATTTATGGTGTATTTAATCAGATCGTGGCACTGACCGGCAGGACATGTGTGGTCTTTTATGTGAGCCTCGTATTCCTCTCTGAAGTACTTTATTGTGCTGAGCACAGAGTTGGGTGCATCTTTCCCGAGGGCGCACAGACAGCTGTCTTTCATGGTTGCACCGTAGTTCTCGAGAAGTTCCAGGTCTCCTTCCCTTCCCTTGCCTTCGGTGATCCTTCCCAGAATCTGACCCAGAGCAACAAGTCCTTCTCGGCATGGTGTGCACTTGCCGCAGCTCTCGCCTTTCAGGAAGTCTACAAAGTATTTCGCTATCTGAACCATGCAGGTTCCCTCATCCATCACAACCATTCCGCCTGAACCCATCATGGAACCCTCTGCGGTAAGGCTGTCGAAGTCTACAGGAAGATCCAGTTTTTCAGCAGGGATCACTCCGCCGGAAGGCCCGCCGGTCTGAATACCTTTGAACGCTTTATTGCCCGGTATTCCGCCACCGATGTCGTAGATGATCTCCCGGAGTGTGATGCCCATGGGAACCTCAACAAGGCCGATGTTTACAATGTCTCCCACAAGGCTGAACACTTTTGTTCCAGAGCATCCTCCCCATGGGTTTTCAGACACATCACCGGTTCCGATTGCCGCGAACCACTCTGCACCCTTTTCCATGATAAGAGACACATTTGCCCATGTTTCAACATTGTTTAGAACTGTTGGGCCATCTTTGTACCCCTTTTCCACAGAGCGTACATACTTAGCCCTTGGCTCGCCGGGCAGCCCTGCCATTGAAGCCATGAGAGCACTTGATTCACCGCAGACAAATGCACCGGCACCTCTGTGGATCACTATATCAAAATTGAACCCTGTTCCGAAGATATTCTTTCCAAGAAGCCCCTTTTCCCGGGCCTGTTCCAGTGCAACCTCAAGCCTGTGCATGGCAAGGGGATATTCCTTGCGCATGTAGATGTAGCCCTCTTCTGCACCAATTGCGTAGGCCCCAGCCATCATACCTTCTATAACAGCGTGGGGGTCTGCTTCCACTATGGAGCGGTCCATGAATGCCCCGGGATCGCCTTCATCTGCATTGCACACCACCACAGGTTTCCCGTTTGTTTTTTCTGCAGCATCAACGCAGCTCTGCCACTTTACACCTGTGGGAAATCCACCGCCTCCACGGCCGCGAAGCCCACTTTTTATCGTGGTCTGAACGGTTTCTGCAGGGGTTGTTTCCGAGAGAACTTTGTGTATTGCCTGGTATCCACCAAGTCTTATGTAGTCTTCAATTGACTCGGGATTTATCATTCCCCTGTGACGCAGAGCCAGAAGCTTCTGTTTCCCGAAGAAGGGTATGTCATCCATTCTGGGAACAGCCACACCCTCCAGTTTGTACATGAGTCTTTCTACAGGCTTACCGCCTTCAAGGTGTTTTTCTATTATGTCGCCCAGGTCTTCAACCTTCAGTTTCTGGTAAAAGATTCCGTCTGGTTGAGTAACCATTATGGGACCCTGAGCACAGAACCCGTTGCATCCTGTTGGAACGACAAGGTATTTTTTATCAAGCCCTCTTTTTGCAAGTTCTTCCTTCAGCGAATCGATGAGAGGAAGAGACCTGTTGGCAACACAGGCAGTGCCTGCACACACCATGAGAGCAGATTTGTACGAGTTGTATTCCTTTGTGGCTGACTGTTGTATGGCTTTAAGCTCGTCTATGTTCATGTCAGCCCTCCTTACTGTATTTTTTAATGATGTCGGTAACCATGGAAGGGGTTACCCCGCCTATTACATCATCCCCCACAACAACAACCGGTGCGAGGCCACAGGCACCTACACACCGAACTTCAGAAAGGGTGAACATTCTGTCGGGAGTTGTTTCACCGCTTTTAATATTCAGCTCCCGTTCAAAGGCGGCAAGAACATCAGGCGCACCCTTTACATAGCAGGCAGTTCCGGTGCAGATCTGTATTTCTTGGCGGCCTTTTTCCTCGAGGCTGAACGCCTTGTAAAAAGTGGCGATATGAAACAGAACACCTCGGGGTTTGCCGGTTCTTTCAGCCACCCTGTTAAGGGCTTCCTGCGGGATAAATCTGAACTCGTCCTGAATGTCCTGAAACATTTCAATAACGAAATCAGGATCGGCTTTCCAGCGGTCTATAATTGAATCGACCGGATAGTTGCTGCTCATCTAAATCACCTCCCCGGTGTGCTGCCATACAGGGCGTGAATCGGATGTGCGTGCGACCAGGGCCACAAGCCCCTTGCCTCTGAAAACTGTTCCGCTTCCTCCCCGGCCTGCCTGCTTCAGGCGCATGTGTTCACGGCGCCAGTCCCACCAGGAAAAGTTGAGGCAGCCTATCCAGCAGTGGTCAGCACCGGTACCGGCAGAAACAGACGAAATATTGCGCTTGTCTTCCTCGTCAATGCTGTACAGGTCGGCCAGCTGGTTTGCAACTATGTGGCTGTTTGTTCCAAGTTTGTCGTTGCGCACTATCTGAACGATACCTTTGTCTCCGTCTATGTAGACAACATGGTCACGGGCTTCCTGCTTACCAACAACAACCATGGCATCAAAGCCGGAGAATTTAAGAAGAGGTCCGAAGTGGCCTCCCACATTGCTGTCGATTACAGAACCTGTTGTGGGGGAAATGGTGGTAACAATTGATTTTCCAGTACCAGGGAACGAAGGAGTGCCGCCGAGCGGGCCGCAGGAAATGCAGATGCCGTTCTCCGGGCTGTCCCACTTTGTGTCGCCGTTAACTTCATTCCACAGAAGCCACAGATCAAAGCCTTTGCCCCCTGTGAATTTCATTCTGATTTCATCAGTAATGGGGATGATTTTGAAGGAGTAGTCTGAAAGGTCTACCCTAAGTGCTTCACCGGTGTATCCCTTAACTGCGGGTTTCGGTTTGTACTTGAAGGTGGCCACAACATTCTGCGCCTCCTGGATCTCCCGTGCGGAGTAATTGCAGGACATATATATATCCCTCCAGGTTCGAGTGAATAATGGGTTGAAAACAATCAAATTCAGTGGCCATATTCTAGTTGGAAAAACGGCAAAACGCAATGGTTGCAATGGCTTAACAAGGTCGATATGTTTAATATGTATAACGATTTCTGAAGCTGATCCATTGTTAGTTCCGGCCTTGGTATATTATGCAAGCTATGGCATGGTGCGCTCTTCTGAAGCTTCAGCTATACAGACAGAGAGGTTATTATGAATATTTTCAGAGACTGTCCAGAGGGTCTGGCAGAAGCATTTTCCCGTATTAAGTTCGGTATAGCGGGAGCTGGGGGTGTTGGTTCAAATGTGGCGATGCTGCTTGTTCGGGCCGGGGCATCTTCTCTTGTTCTGGTAGATTTTGACACAGTGGAAGCCTCCAACCTTAACAGACAGTTCTATTTTGCCGATCAGACAGGTAAGCCCAAAGTCGAAGCTCTTTCGGCAAATCTTGTTAGAATTAACCCGGAGCTTAAGATTGAAACACACGAACTGCGGTTAACCCCGAGCAATGCCTGCAGTGTTTTTGACGGGTGTGATATTCTTGTAGAGGCGGTCGACGATTCTGCGACAAAAGTTTTTCTAATTGAAGAATGGTCCACCGGTTTTCCAGATAGCCGGGTTGTTGCCTGTTCCGGAATAGCAGGCACATCCGGTCAGGGTGAAATAACAACACAAAGAACCGGAAATCTTTCCATTGTAGGAGATCATCATTCCACTCTGGAACAGGGAACTTTTTCAGCTATGGTTACAGCTGTTGCAGCTTCAATGGTTTCCGAGATCTACCTCCTGCTTGCAGATGACAGGTGTGCATCGTGTGAGGGGTGCAAACCCGGTGGTGTTTCTCTGGAATGCAACGGAGTTAAAGTGCCACTGATAGGCTTTCCCGCGAAGATGCTGGAAAACACAGTCAGGGGAATGGTGAGTTCTTTGAAAGGCGCTGATCCGTCGGGCACCATAAAAATAGAGATCTGAACTGCATCCAGTTAGATGCGAAGCTGTATGTCGTCAACCAGGCCTGCCATCTTTTCTGCGAGAGATTCGATGTAGCCCTGGGGGTATGAAGGCAGCCCTCTAAGCTCGGGTGACAGCGTATTATCTGACCGAAACAACTGAAGAGCGTATCTTTTTATCCTTGCCAGAGCCAGTTCTTCTATAAGAAACAGCACATCGTCTGCATTGATAAATCCTGGAACCATGGTTGAGCGGAACTCGTAGTCTGTTCCATCTTGTTCCGCAAGTAGCATTGCGCTTTCTTTTACAGAACTGAACCTTGCACGGCCTCCTGTTGCAAGCATGTAGTTTTCCGGTTTGGCTTTCAGATCCATTGCCACAAAATCAACAAGAGGTAAAGCCCGCTTCAACCTGTCTGGAAATGTACCGTTAGTGTCGAGCTTTACCGCGAGATTTGTTTCCTGCTTAATGCGTACGAGAAGGTCGATGGTGCTTTCGTAAAGCAGGGGTTCTCCACCTGTAAGAACCACGGCATCAATAAACCCTGCCCTTTCGTTGAGCTCTTTTATCACTGTATCGTGGCTCATGTTGAATTCTCCGTCGAGCAGATCAACATTTACCAGCTCGGGGTTGTGACAGAACGGGCAGGCAAGGTTGCACCCGGCGGTAAAAAGCACCGAAGATATTTTACCAGGGTAATCAATCAGGCTTGTGCCCTGCAGTGATCTGATCAACTTTAGTCCCGGTCGGCATTCAGATCGATGTACTCTCTCTGTGAAAACTCTTCCTGCTTGCCCTTGTTCCAGTCCTGAACTGGACGGTAGTAGCCGACCACGCGGGAGTACACTTCGGCTTTAATGGCTTTTACGGTTTTTGGCTCTGTGCTCATTTTATATCCACCTTTTCAACGTTGAGGAAGAGCGATGGTTGCTCATCCGGACCTATTTGATTCTGCAGTGATTTCACTTCCCGGCAGCTTCGATCGGGAAGATTCTCATATACTTCCGTGATTTCCCCGTACATTACTATCTCCTCATCCGTGTGCGGGTACGGGCAGACGAAGTGCTCGCCTGGTATGTAGCCGTGTACCGGGCAGATGCTGAACGTGGGAGTAAAACTGAAATACGGGAGTTTGAAGTTTGTAACAACTTTTTTCGTAAGGGTTCTGACCATGCGCCAGTCTGTTATAGCTTCACCTATGAACAGGTGAACCACTGTGCCGCCGGTGAACATGGTCTGAAGGTCGTCCTGGTGTTTAAGGAGGCTGTATATATCCAGGTGTGTGTTTACAGGCAGATGCACGGAGTTCGTGTAGTACGGGTTCGATACCCCCTGGCACGCAGCATCTGCGAAGTCACTTCTGTCCTTGTTTGCAAGACGGTAGCTGGCTCCTTCAGCAGGTGATGCCTCGAGGTTGTACAGGTGATCTGTTTCCACCTGAAACTCCGAGAGTTTGTTCCTCATGAAGCTGAGAACATCCAGAGCCCACTCTTTACCTTCAGGCGTGGCAATTCCCTTTCCCATGAAGTTCAAAGCTCCTTCGTTCATACCGATAAGACCGATGGTGCTGAAGTGATTTGCCCAGAAGGTACCTGCTTCCTCTTTTACATGCCTGAGGTAGTAGCGTGTATAAGGGTAAAGCCCTCTCTCTGTGAGTTCTTCCACGAACTTTCTCTTCAGCTCAAGAGACTCTCTCGCCGACTCCATAACCGATCCCAGTCTCTGAAAGAAAGCTTCCCTGTGGCCACCTGTTACCAGAGCAATCCTGGGTATGTTCACTGTTACAACACCGATTGAACCTGTAAGGGGATTTGACCCGAAAAGGCCGCCTCCACGAGCTTTCAGCTCCCGGTTGTCAAGTCGGAGACGGCAGCACATAGACCTGGAGTCTTCAGGGCTCATGTCGGAGTTCACAAAGTTGCTGAAGTACGGGATACCGTACCTGCCTGTCATTTCCCACAGAGGCTGCAGCTCATCGTCTTCCCAGTTGAAGTCTGCGGTTATGTTGTACGTGGGAATGGGGAATGTAAAGATTCTTCCCTTGGCATCGCCCTTCATCATCAGCTCGCTGAAAGCACGGTTCAGTGTGTTCATCTCATGCTGGAAATCACCGTAGGTTTCAGGCTTTTCCTCTCCGCCGATTATCACATGAAGGTCTTTGTGTGTTGAGGGAACCTGAAGATCCATGGTTATGTTGGTAAACGGGGTTTGAAACCCCACTCGTGTTGGTACATTCACATTGAACAGAAACTCCTGCAGACACTGGGTAACCTGTTTGTAAGAGAGATTGTCGTACCTAATGAAAGGGGCAAGAAGTGTGTCGAAGTTGCTGAACGCCTGAGCACCTGCCGCCTCTCCCTGAAGTGTGTAAAAGAAATTGACAACCTGCCCCAGAGCTGTTCTGAGGTGTGCTGCAGGTTTAGACTCGATCTTTCCGCGAGCCCCGAGGAAGCCACCCTGAAGCAGTTCCATCAGATCCCAGCCAACGCAGTAAGGACCCAGAATTCCAAGATCGTGAATGTGCATATCACCGCTGTCCTGAAACTGTTTAATCTGCGGTGTGTAGATCTTAGAAAGCCAGTACTTTGCGGTTATGGAACTTGAAAGAAAGTAGTTCAGTCCCTGAAGGCTGTAGTTCATGTTGGAATTTTCGTTTACACGCCAGTCCTGTTTTCCGATGTAATCGCCAACCAGAGAATCCATACCGTCGAAAATAGCAGTTACATCTCGGGCTTCACTGCGCTTCTCTCTGTATAGTATAAAGCTTCTGGCAGCATCAACCAGTTTCCGGAGCATGAGGGTTTCTTCAATTGTGTTCTGTATCTGTTCTATGGTTGGAATAGAACCGATTTTGAAAAAAACCATGTACAGGCTTGCTTCAACCTGATCGGCAATTTCCCTGCCTGACGCTTCTGTATTAGAAGCTTTCAGAGCCCGGTCAACTGCATTCTCAATTCTGGATTTTCTGTACGAAACAACCTTACCGCTGCGTTTTCTAACCAGCCAGTCCATTTGATAGTAACACCCCTAACCTTCCTTGAAACACGATACACTACAAGACACCCCTCGCGTCAACGATAATAACCAACCACAACAGTGATAGCAACAGCGAAACCACAATATGTGGTATGTGTAGCGTGGCACCATACCCATATATTGACATATCATGTTACTTATCAACCAAATAGATGAATCGCTGTTTCTGCACATTCTGAGGCCGGTCTGCCTGCTGCTTCTTCCGGTTGCCTAAATGATGACAACGCTGGAGACTTACCGGTATGTTGCACGGGATTCAACCGGAGGAAGTGATGGCAGACAAGTCTGACAGACCAGCAGTTATTCTGGCGCTGATATCAGTTATGTGCTGGTCTGGTGCTGCTACTGCCTTCAAGAAAGCTCTTGCTTACAGCTCTCCCTGGCTTGTGGTTTTTTATGCTTCTGTAATCTCTACGGTAGTGTTGGGGCTTGTTCTTGCAGCAGGAAAACACCGGATAACCGAAGCCCATTTTGTGTATGGGCTGTACCATGGTTTTTTAAATCCGTTTCTTTACTATCTGTTTCTTCTGAATGCCTACCACGGGCTTCCAGCGCAGATTGCCATGGTTGTTAACTATCTGTGGCCAGTTGTGCTTGTACTTCTGTCTATTCCTCTTCTGGGCCAGAAGATGAACAGAAAGGGATTTGCCGGTGTACTGCTGAGCTTTGCAGGAGTGATATTTCTTGCCGTGTCCAGTGGTAGCTCTTTCTCAATTTCCCCCGTACACTTGCTTCTTGCTCTGGCAAGTACGATCATATGGGCAGCGTACTGGATACTGAACACTAGAGCACGCGGAAGCACTACAGTAGTGCTGTTTACCGGTTTTTTCTGGGGGTCTATCTATTTGTTTGTGTTCGGTGTGGCAACAGGGCAGAAGTTTTCCATAGGCACAGAAATACTGCCGTGGATACTCTATATAGGTGTTCTCGAAATGGGGCTTACCTACATTCTGTGGAACACAGCCCTCAGGCGCGCTTCCACCACGGCAGCTGTGAGCAGTATGATATTTCTCACACCGTTCCTGGCTCTGATTTTCATACAGGCCATTACAGGAGAAAGAATTGCATCGTTTACCGTTGTCGGGCTGGTAATGGTGGCCGGAGGAATTCTTATGGAGAGACGATCCCGAAGCAATACAAGGTAGTATTGCGCGGTGTACGGCCATTCTTTTCGAAGAAGGTTGTTTGTATGCCGAAGATTTTACTTATATTGCTGGTAAGCAAGGAATTATTATAATGCACAAGCGGGAGAGTAGTGTGCTCAAGGGTCATACAGTGCTTGTTGTAGACGATGAAAGCGATGTAAGAGGTATTGTCGAAGCTTTGCTCTTCGAGCTGGAAGTTACAGTTGTTCACGCCGAGTCGGTTGTTGAAGCCCGCAGTCGTTTTTCCAACTTCCATATAGATCTGGTTCTCAGCGATATAGCCATGCCTGGAGGAGAAACGGGAATAGATCTTCTCAACTGGTGCCGTAAAGAGCATATCCCGGTGCCCTTCATCCTCTTATCCGGTTACGTCAAATCTGGGGATGTTCGCTCTGCTCTTTCTCTGGGTGTTCAACACGTAATTCGCAAGCCCTTCAACAGAAATCAGCTTCTGGATGCTGTGGTTTCCTGTTTCGCTGTGTCAGATTCGTATAGCAATCTCTTGAGCGGTTACATCAGAGAAATAGAGCTAAACCATCAATTGCTTATGGCGACCATAGACGGATTTGCGGCAGCAATCGGTGCACGGGACGGATACACACTGCAGCACTCGGAGCAGGTTTCAGAACTAGCAGTTCTTCTTTCCCGCAAAATAGGTCTGGATAAAAAGAATGTACAGACAGCTGGGATTGCCGGTAAACTTCACGATATAGGGAAAATAGGAGTGCCTGAAAGCATTCTGCTTAAAAAAGGTATTCTTACCCCGGACGAGTTTGATGTTATGAAAAGCCATCCGGTAAAAGCGGCAGAAATACTAGGTTCTATTCCATCGCTGTCCGCCGAGGTAGACGGGGCGAAGTATCACCATGAATGGTTTGACGGCACGGGTTATCCCGAAGGTTTGAAAGGTGACTCCATCCCTCTTATGGGAAGAATTCTTGCCATCTGCGATGCCTACAGTGCCATGATTACCCAGCGACCTTATCGCCCTGCTGTTGCACCGGGAGAGGCCCGTGAAGAGATCAGGCTCTGCAGTTCCACTCAGTTTGATCCCATACTGGTTTCAGAGTTCCTCTTCATTCCTGAGATTGCAGAAGCATAACCGTGAATGCTACAGAGTTTTTTTCTTATATTCTCCCTTTGTTTTTTTCTGAAAACATTCAAGGAAGGAATTGCTATGGGTGGGTCGGTAAAACATCTGTTTATTACCGGGGGAGTGGTCTCTTCCCTTGGAAAGGGAATAACGGCAGCATCGGTAGCTTTGCTTCTAAAGCAGAGGGGGTACAAGGTATTCCTGCAGAAGCTTGATCCCTACTTAAATGTTGATCCCGGTACAATGTCGCCCTACCAGCACGGCGAAGTTTATGTAACCGAAGACGGTGCAGAAACAGATCTGGATCTGGGGCACTACGAACGTTTTGCAGGTGCCAACTGCACCAGGCAGAGCAACTACACCACAGGTCGGATATACTCTACTGTTATTCAGAGAGAGCGACAGGGCGGTTACCTGGGGGGAACTGTTCAGGTTGTTCCGCACATCACGGATGAAATAAAGAAAGCCATACTGTCCTGTGATGAAACAGGGGCTGATATAGTAATCACCGAGATAGGTGGTACAGCAGGAGATATAGAGTCCAGCCCGTTTCTTGAAGCTCTAAGGCAGCTCAGAGTAGATCTTGGCCCGGAGAACGCCGTGTTTGTACACCTGACTCTTCTTCCATATCTGAATGCTTCCGGGGAACTGAAAACAAAACCTGCCCAGCAGTCAGCAGGAATAATGCGTTCAATCGGTATTATCCCTGATGTACTGATCTGCCGTACAGAGGTTGCCATGGAAGAGGAGCATTTCAAGAAGTTGTCCCTTTTCTGTAGTGTTCCAAGAGCAGCGGTTATTGAAGAGAAGGATGTAAAGAATTCCATCTACGAAGTTCCTATAGAACTTGCCAAACAGGGTCTTGATTCGTTTATTCTTAAGAAATTCAACCTTCCCGAGAACCAGCTTGATCTTTCCCTCTGGAGTGCCATGGTTGCCAGGGCAATAAATCCTGAGCGTGGGAAGGTGCGAATTGCTGTGGTTGGGAAATACATGGCTCTCCGGGATGCATACAAAAGTATCTTTGAAGCCCTGTCTCACGGGGCAATTGATCAGAGCCTTGACCTGACTGTAAAGTGCATAGAGTCGGAAGACTTGCAGAACAGAGATCCCAGGGAGTTTCTTGAAGATGTAGACGGGATTCTGGTACCGGGAGGGTTCGGCTACCGGGGTCTGGAAGGCAAGATTGAGGCAGTCAGGTACGCTCGCAAGAACAATGTTCCGTTTTTTGGAATCTGCCTTGGCATGCAGTGCGCTGCCATTGATACCGCTCGGGATCTTGCTGGCCTTTCTGATGCAAACAGTCTTGAATTTGATGAGAACACACCTCACCCTGTAATATCCCTTATGGACAAGCAGAAGAAAATCGTTAACAAAGGTGGAACCATGAGGCTTGGTGCTTATCCCTGCATCCTTGAAGAGGGGTCCAGGGCTCTTGAGGCCTACGGCTCTACAGAAGTGTCCGAGAGGCACAGGCATCGCTTTGAATTCAACAACGATTACAGGGAAAGACTACAAAAAGCTGGTTTAAGGCTCACAGGGCTTTCACCTGATGGAAAACTTGTTGAGGTAATAGAAAGACCTGATCATCCGTGGTTCCTTGCCGTTCAGTTCCATCCGGAATTCAAGAGCCGTCCACTTCGTCCCCACCCGCTTTTCAGCGCCTTTATCAATGCTTCATTCAATGGGCAGCAGAAATGAGGGAAGTTGGAGAGTACTGTGGTCTCTGCGGCGTAATTGGTGTAGGGAAGGCTGTATCAGCTCTTGTTGCCGAGGGATTATTCGCACAGCAGCACCGCGGGCAGGAAGCTTCCGGTATTGCCGCTCTTGACGAAGACGGTGAAGTTATTCTTCACAAGAAAAACGGTCTTGTCTCCGAATTGATGACGGATATTCCAGGGGAAATGATGTCTGGCGGAGTGCATGCTGCAATCGGCCATGTGAGGTACGGTACATTCGGGGGTTCTTCGGTAATCAATGCCCAGCCTATTCTGGTAAGGATGGCAGACATTCCCGTTGCTATAGCCCACAACGGAACCATAAGCAATGCCGGCGTGATCAGAAGAAGCCTGCAGCGCAAAGGGCATATTTTTCAGACAAACACAGACACTGAAATTGTTCTTCATCTAATGAGCCGTGAGTTGGAGGATTCGGATTACAACATTGAAAAATGTCTTCAACTGGCAATCTCCAAACTGGAGGGTGCTTTCTGTCTTCTTCTGCTCGTTCCCAGCGGAATGTATGTGGTGAGAGATACCATGGGTTTCAGACCTCTGAGCCTTGGAAAGATTGCTGGCGGCGGATGGATAGTGGCCAGTGAAACAATAGCTTTTCCTGTTACAGATGCCGAGTATGTCAGGGAAGTTCTTCCAGGTGAGGTTCTTTTCTTTCCTGTGAAGAGTGGGAAAGGTTGCTGTGAACCCGTTTCATCAATCGCCAGCCGTGAGCCCGGGCTTTTTTCAACGGATTCAAAAAGATACGCCCAGTGTATTTTTGAACATGTGTATTTCGCAAGACCCGGCAGTTACGTTTTTGGAGACAGTGTATACGAAGTTAGAATTGAAATGGGAAGGCAGCTTGCAAGGGAATTCCCGGCACAGTGCGATATGGTTATGCCTGTACCAGACAGCGGAATGTTTGCGGCCATGGGTTTTGCAAGAGAACTGGGAATACCCCTGGATATGGGATTTACAAGAAACCACTATGTGGGCCGAACATTTATCGATCCGGTTCACGCTACCAGGGCTGCCATGGTCATGCGTAAACTGCAGCCTATTCCCGAAGCAATCAAGGGGAAAAGAGTATGCGTTGTTGAGGACAGTATTGTTCGCGGAACAACCAGTAAGGCCCGTATAAATGCCTTGAGGGAGGCCGGGGCCACAGAGGTACACATGCGTATCAGCTGCCCGCCCCACAGGCATGCGTGCTACTTCGGAATAGACTTTCCGGAAGAGAACAAACTCATAGCGAACAGACACACCATAGAGGAAATAGAAAAAATCTTGAATCTGGACAGTATTGGATACCTTTCAGTGGAAGGTATGCTCAGCTGTGTTTCAGCTCACCCCCCGGAGAACTACTGCACCGCCTGCTTTACAGGTGATTATCCGGTGAAACCTCCGGTTAAGGGATCAATTCGTTGAGAGGTAACTGATATGATAAAAGGCGGCGTGGCCATACTGGATTTCGGAAGTCAGTACACACAGCTCATAGCTCGCAGAGTAAGGGAACTGGGAGTGTACTGCGAGCTTCTTCCTGGTAACTGTAAATGGGAAGATGTGGAGAAACTTGACCCGGGAGCTATAGTTCTTGCAGGAAGTCCGTACAGTGTTTACCGGCAGGGCAGCCCAATGCCTCCAGATGAAGTTTTCAGCACAGAACTGCCTGTTTTCGGTATCTGCTACGGAATGCAGCTTCTTGCCCATCGTACCGGTGGAAAGGTTGAAGGCGGTCACCACAGGGAGTACGGACCGGCACTTCTTAACACACAACCTTCGATGCTTTTTGAGGGTATCGAAACCGGTCAGAAGGCCTGGATGAGTCACGGTGACAGGGTAACACAGGTTCCCCCTGGGTACACAATTGTGGCTTCAACCGATCTTCTTCCCGTTGCAGCAATGGAGAATACAGCACAGAACAGGTTCGGCGTTCAGTTTCACCCCGAAGTTAACCACACGGTGTTCGGTACCGCTCTTGTCAAGCACTTCCTTTTTGATATCGCAGGTCTCAGGGCCAATTGGGATATGAAGTATTTTTCCACAGTGGCAAAGCAGTACATCCGTGATGAACTGGGTGAAAACGGTAAAGTGATTCTGGGTCTTTCCGGCGGAGTGGATTCCTCGGTTGTTGCCGCTCTGCTTCACAGTGCCGTTGCAGACAGATTTGTTCCAATATTTGTAGACAACGGGCTGCTTCGGGCAGGAGAGAGGGAAGAGGTTGAAAAAACCTTTCGGGAACACTTTAAAATGGACCTTGTAACCGTTGACGGGGAACAGCGTTTCCTGTCTGAGCTTGCAGGAGTTTCCGACCCTGAGCAAAAAAGAAAGATCATCGGCAGGGTGTTTATTGAGCTGTTTGAGGAGGCTGCAAACTCAATTCCGGGGGTTACACACCTGGCGCAGGGTACACTGTATCCGGATGTTATAGAAAGCGTAAGTTTCAGAGGGCCGAGTGCCACCATAAAGAGCCACCACAATGTGGGAGGGCTTCCCGACAGAATGAATCTGAAGCTGCTTGAGCCACTCAGAGAGCTGTTTAAGGACGAAGTAAGAGAGCTGGGTAAAGAACTGGGGCTTTCCCGTCGTATGGTTTCCAGGCATCCGTTCCCCGGCCCCGGGCTTGCTGTAAGAATACTAGGCCCCGTAACCCGGGAAGACAGAGATCTGCTGCAGAGGGTAGACAGTGTTTTTATCGACTACCTCCGGGAAGAGAATCTTTACGATGATATCTGGCAGGCTTTCAGTGTTCTTCTTCCAATCAGAACAGTTGGAGTTATGGGTGACGAACGAACCTACGACCGTGTTGTAGCTCTCCGGGCAGTAACCAGCACAGACGGCATGACAGCAGACTGGTACAGAATGGATCCGGCTCATATGGCTGCTGTATCAAGCAGGATAGTGAACAGGGTAAAAGGAGTAAGCAGAATTGTTTACGATATCAGTTCAAAGCCGCCTGGAACAATAGAATGGGAATAGTCTGAAAAGGCTTCTATACAGTAGCGTAAATACTATACTAGCTGGTAGCGTTAACAGATTGTGCAGGGTTCCGTGAGTTCCTGCACCCGGTGGAGGGACGAGTAATGAAATTCAAAGCAGGCTATCAGGCAAAAGACTACATGGGGATACTTGCCGGATCAGTTCTTTTTGGAGTTGCCTACTCCTGGTTTCTGTTCCCGTTCAGAATTTCTCCCGGTGGGGTTGGCGGGCTTGCCCAGATACTCACACACCTCACAGGCATATCTGAAAGTCTCTGGATGTTCGGTTTTAACATTCCACTGTTTGTTGTAGGGTATATTTTTGTCGGAAAGCAGTTTGGTGTTCGAAGTTTTGCCGGTATGCTTATGTCTAATTTTATGTGCTGGGTTTTCGACCCCTCTCATCTCAGCATAATTCCAGGGGCGGCGAAGCATGTCTACAACATTGCAACTGCCGGAGAGGTTCCCAGGCTTGCCGTGTTTCTAAGCGGAGCGTCTGAGATGGATATTCTTCTAGCTTCCATAGCAGGTTCTACCTTGCTGGGCGTGGGGCTTGGCTTTATTTTTAAATTCAGGGGATCCACAGGCGGAACAGATATTCCTGTGGCAATTCTGAAAAAATACACCGGTGTAAGTATAAGTACAGGTTACTGGATGGTAGAGAGCCTGATCATTGTTCTGGTCGGTGTTGTGTTCGGTGACCCCAAACTGATAATATGGGCGTATCTGAACCTTTTCCTTACCACAAAGATGACTGATCTTGCAGCAGAGGGAATGCCTTACGTAAAAGCCAGCATGATTATTACAAGCAAACCCGATGAGGTTCGCGATGCTATTTTCAAAACCCTGAACCGGGGTGTAACCTTTTTGAAGGCGGAAGGTGGCTATGAAAGGAAGAAGCAGGATGTTCTGTATGTCTGCGTTCACAGAAGGCAGGTCATGGTGCTGCATCGTCTGGTAAAGGAGATAGATCCGGATGCATTTATCGTTCTTCACGATGCATACGATGTGATGGGGTACGGGTTTAAGAAAAGAACCCTCAGCTTCTGATTATGTCCGGCCTGTTTGATACCCACAGCCACCTTTCTCTGGAGCCGCTCTGCGGAAATCTTGAGGGTGTTCTGAAAAGGGCATTCAGCGCAGGGATTGAAAGAATCGTGGTTCCTTCTGTTTCTGCAGACAGCTGGAGCGCATGTTCAGCGCTTGCAGCCCTTCCCGGTATTAGCTGTGCCCTCGGTGTTCATCCGTGGTGGGCAGAAGACGGGGTGAACATTGGCGAACTGCGGGAAAGGCTTGAGGAATCCGGTGCTGCCGCAATAGGAGAAATAGGTCTGGACTGGAAGACAGAAGTTTCCAGAAGCAAGCAGTACGAGGTTTTCAAGAAGCAGATTGAGCTTGCGTCAGCAATGGACATACCTGTTGTTCTTCACTGCAGAAACGCTTTTGAGGAAATGCTTCAGCTTCTGGAGGAACACAGGGTTCGGGGGGTTGTTCACGCCTGGTCAAGAGGGCCTCAGCTTATGGAAAGATTCCTCGATGCCGGTTTATACATATCTTTCGGGGGGGCTGTAACTCAGCAAAGAGCACTGAGGGTTCGTGAGAGCGCCGGGGTGATCCCTCTGGATCGTTTTGTTCTTGAAACTGATTCTCCATCCATGGGCCTTGCCTGCGTACCTGCCGGTAAATCAGAGCCGCAACACATTGTTTCGGTTGCAGAGGCATTTGCACAACTCAGAGAACAGAGCTTTGAGGAAATACAGCAGGCTGCGTGGAACAATTCAGTGGAACTGTTTGGAGAGCAGGATTGAACGGCAGATATAAAAGGGTTGCAGAGTACTACGGAGAGCAGGGCTTTGCAAGAATCAGGAGTGCAAAAATACTCATTGCCGGTCTCGGTGGAGTGGGAAGCCACTGCGCCACAGCTCTTGCCAGGTCAGGAGCAGGCAGCCTGGTTCTGGTGGATTTTGACAGTATTACAGAGTCCAGCCTCAACAGGAATCCGGTAGTTGGAAAGCAGTGGGTCGGCAGCTCCAAGGCAGTAGCTCTGTCGCACACTCTTCAGGCTCTGTGCCCTGGCACTGAATACATTCCTGTGGAATTGTTTGTAACGGAAGAAACATTGCAGGAACCGGAATTTCTGAAAGGTTCACAGGTAGTTGCAGATGCCATAGACAGCTTAAATCCGAAAACACAACTGTTGCAGTTCTGTGTGCAGAGAGGTGTACCGGTTTTCAGCAGCATGGGTGCTTCAGGCAGAAGCGACCCGTCAAGAATTAAAACCGGAGA
>CAZRXU010000030.1:0-24415 GCA_964604135.1 uncultured bacterium
TACTATGAGTGTACTGCAGGCGAGGAATTTACCGGAAATCTGTTTGAGTGGAACAGCAGCGGTAACCCGATTTTTACACAGGATCTTGTGGAAGAGGCTCTTCTGTTTACACCATACGGGGTTGCACCTGTTGCAGTAACCAGGGACGAATTCGTTCTAAGGGACTTTCCACTGACAGGAGAAACAGATCCTGAACTGGTTCCGAACACTTTCGCCAGATGGGTCAGCCAGGGGCTGACTTCGCCGGAGATTACCGCATTGTGGGATACCTGGAAGCCTGCATTTACTGAAGAGGGTTCCTACTGGCTTGTTTTTCCTGTACCTGAAGAGTACAACAACGGAATAAGCACAATAAGTCTGGAAACCTCAGACCACAGAGAAGTTGAGTACGAGAGACTGTTTCTGGGCGCTATAAGACTGAATCGCTGACAATCTTCTCGAAGTAATCCATGCACCTCTTTATGTACTTCCTCTTCATGCTGTAGCTGTGGGGGTAAAAACTGCGTTTGAATCCATAAGCTGTGAGGTTCTTCAACTGAGACAGAGAAAGATGGAAGGTATCCACTGCTTTGAACACCTCATCTGTAACCGTGGTTCTGGAAACAGTTCTGTTGTCTGTGCAGATTGTACACGAGAGCCTGTTTTCCATCATCAGCCTGAACGGGTGATCTTCCAGCCGCTTCAGCCCGGAATCGGTCTGCATGTTGGATGAAAGGCAGACCTCTACAGTTACCCTTCTGTCTGCAATAAACCTGACAAGGTCTTCAACATACCTCTGTCTGTCTTTTACCGATGGGTCGCTTACGGCCTCTGCGTTGAACATGGATGTTCCGTGACCTATCCTGTCAGCTCCCAGCTCTGTTATGGCCTGAAAGATACTCTCCGGCCCGTAGGCTTCTCCTGCATGCACTGTTTTGTTCAGGAAGTTCCTCCTGGCAAGCATGTAAGCTTCCCTGTGATGCAAGGGAGGAAACCCTTTTTCCCGGCCTGCCAGGTCTATTGCCACAACCGGTATCCCGTTTTCCCGTCTGGCTTTAACTATCGCCCCGGCAAGTTCAACGGAAGCAAGACCGAAAATTCTGTCTGCTCTGGAATGGGCATGGGCTGAAAAGATGTTCCTGAAGTAGAGGGAGGAGCTTTCCGTAAAATATCGCATGGCACAGGCAATTATTCCGTAATCAAAAGGAGGTTCCCTTCCGGAAACAACCTCTTCTCTGCTGTTGAACCTCTGCTTTGCCCTGCTCAAACCGCTGTTTACTGCTTCAAGCACCCGGGAAAGATCCATCTCACCACCGGCATACCGTTGCGGTGCAAATCTCACCTCTATGTATCTTACACCCTCCGCCATGTTGTCTTCGGCAAGTTCCCGGGCAATACGGGTTAGGTTTTCAGGTTTCTGCATAATGGCCCCGGAGTATTTAAAACAATCCAGGTACTCTTCCAGACTGCCGTACTCTGTCTTGAATACCTTTTCCTTCAGCCCCGCAGCGGTGTAAGACGGCAGCTCAACACCATCTCTTTGCGCCAGCTCAATGATGGTACCGGGGCGAATACTTCCACCAAGGTGTACATGCAGATCGGTCTTTGGAAGCAGCTCTATCAGTTCACGGGTAATGTTCACAGACTGGCCTGATCTTCAACTATCTTTTCGAAGTAGTCCATACACTTCCTCACATATGCCCTCTTTTCCCTGTAATCTCTGGGAAAGAAGCTTCGTTTGAAACCGTAGACCATGATAGTTTTCACCTCGTTCAGCGAGAGATTGAAGGCATTAACTGCCTTGTACACCTCATCAGTAACCGTGGTGTGAGAAACTGTTCTGTTGTCTGTGCATATTGTACACGACAGCTTGCTGTCCATCATTTTCCTGAATGGATGATCTTCCAGCCTTACAAGTTGAGGATCGGTCTGCATGTTGGATGTAAGGCAGACTTCTACAGTTATCCGCCGGTTGGCAATGAACTGCACAAGGTCGTTTACATACATGTCTCTGCTGTGAATGGATGTGTCTGTAATTGTCTCCGGCTTGAACAGGGATGTTCCATGGCCTATACGGTCTGCACCGAGTTCCGTAATTGCCTGAAAGATACTTTCCGGGCCGTAGGCCTCCCCTGCATGCACTGTTTTGTTCAGAAAATTCCGCTGAGCCAGCATGTATGCTTCCCTGTGGTGGACAGGCGGATTACCTTTCTCGGGACCTGCCAGATCAACACCTACAACGGGAAGCCCCATCTCTCTCTTTGCCTGAACTGCAGCCCCTACAACTTCAAGGGAAGCCAACCCGAAGATCTTGGCTTCAGGTGAATAGGAATGCACAGACACGATGTCACTGAAATAATCTGAGAAATGCCTGTTGAAATAACGCATTGCACATGTGATAATACCGTATTCAAAAGGAGGTTCTGCTCCTGAAACAACCGCTTCAGAGCTGTTGAATTCCTGCCTGGCTCTGTTGAGACCAGTGTTCACTGCAACAATGGTATCGGAAAGTGTCATTTCTCCGCCTGCATGAAGCTGTGGCGCAAACCTTACCTCGATATAGCGAACCCCTTCCCGCTGGTTGTCAACGGCAAGCTCGTAGGATATTCTTTCTATGTTCTCTTTTTTTCGCATAACCGAACAGGTGTAACCGAAACCCTTCAGATAATCGTCCAGGTCTTTGTACTTCTCTTTAAAAACCGTCTCTTTTAGCCCTTCCACAGTGTATGATGGAAGAACAACTCCTTCGTCTCTGGCCAGCTCAATAAGGGTTTCCAGCCTTACTGATCCGTCCAGGTGCAGATGGAGGTCGGTTTTAGGCAGCTTTTCAATGAGTTTACGGGTGATTGTCATGTTTCCTCCATGTTCCTGTTAACAGAATGATACAAAACCAGAGGATGGAAACAAAGAACTCACCGGCGAGGCGAATGCCCCGCCGGCTAAGAGATGTCTTATTCGGGTATTTCGTCAGCTTCCACGTACTTTGCCAGAATATCTCCTGTGGGAACAAGAAGATAGGTTTCCCCATCAAGCTTGATTTCGGTTCCGCTGTACTCTTTGTATATCACCCTGTCTCCCAAGGCGATCTCGTCAGATGCGTCTGCCGCTTTGGCAACAACAGTGCCTTCGGCAGGCTTCTTCTTCGCAGTATCAGGAATAACAATTCCCCCACTTGTTACTTCTTCAACTTCTACTGCCTCCAGCATGACATAGTCCTGCAGGGGCTGGATCTTGATGTCTTTCATATTTCTACTCCCCTTTGTTGGGTTTAATACCAAGGTACTCATCAATTTTCGGTTTGTCAAAGCCTACAACATAGTGTCCGCCAATGCTTAGCTGGGGTACACCAGTCTGCCCGGTTCTTGCCTGCAGAGAGGATGCACCAGAAGGGTCGCGGGAAATATTCACCTCTCTGAAAGGTACTCTGTTTTTTCTGAGATAGGTTTTTACTCTGGTACACCACACGCAGGAATCACCCACCCATACGGTTACAGGAGGAAAACCCTTCTTCTTTCCGTCGGAAGACACTGAAACCGAGGTGTGGTTAAAAAATGCGTTTGTGTAGTAATCCTCGTCCTGCTTCCCAACGATTTTCTGAATCACCCTGCCCTCTGCAATAGAGATCACAGTTGGAACAGTGGTAACACCGTAACGCTTATGTATTCCCTTTACTTCGGCCACATCAACAAACAATACAATCTGGTCCGTGTTTTCCGAGGCAAACTTTCTGAACGCACCCTCGGTGGCCTTTGACGCTGACGAGAAACTCCCGAAGAATCCTACAACAACAGCATCTTTGTGTTTTTGAAGTATTCTGTCAAAATCTGCTACTTCCTGAATCTGTAATAAACTCACATTCCACTCCCATTCGATGCATCGTTGAGTGCTGTCAGTACGGCAACAACCGCCTCCGGCCTGCACAGGTTGTACCTTCTGCAACGCCATTCAACCTGACACTCAACAAGCCCCGCTTCGCGCAGAACTGCCAGATGCTTTGACAGCAGCGAAGCCTCCACAACAAGTTTTGCCACAAGCTCAGACACTACACATGAACCTGCAGACAGTTCATAGAGTATTCCAATTCTGATTGGATGGTTAAAAGCCCTCATCACTTCTGTGATGTTTTCTTTCCTGCCATTTACATCAGTCATTTGAACACTCCTTCAACTGAGTCGGCAGTAAAATATGAAATGACTTCTGATTGTCAACCCAGCATTTATCTTGCGTAATGCTACACGGTTAGCATACATCCGGATTCACTTCCCGGTGTGGTGGAGATACCAGCGTTCGGTAATTTTAATAGATTTGGATTTTCCAGTTGTGCATAAATCAAATTTGTGGTATTTTCCGTACATACGGCGGGGCTGTTGCCGATGACTGGTTTCAGACGGTATCAGATCTGTTTGGTTTTGTTCGCTATGAACATGCATTAGCAGGAAACTTATAGAACAATACAGCAAAATAGAAATTACTGTGACAGAGGGGTTTTAATGAAATTACCGAGTCTTAAAATCGGAGACTTGACCATTCGCATTCCAATAATTCAAGGTGGTATGGGCGTTTCCGTATCGAAGGCTTCGCTTGCTTCTGCAGTTTCAATGGCCGGTGGGCTGGGCGTTATTGCCAGCGTGGGGCTCGGCGAGGAAATGGATCTTTCTGTGCCCTACAGGGAAAGGTCTAAACTGGCTCTTTCCGCCGAGGTTAAAAAAGTTAAGGACAAAGGGCTGCCTGTTGGTGTAAATGTGATGGTTGCGCTTACAAACTTCGGGGATATGGTTAAAACCTCAGCGGAGATGGGGGCTGATGTACTTCTTGCCGGTGCCGGTCTGCCACTTCGTCTTCCGGAATATGCCGGAGACTCCCCTATGAAACTTGTTCCAATTATCTCTTCTGCGCGGGCTGCCGATATCATCTTCCGCTCATGGCTGAAGAAGTACTCCAGATTCCCTGATGCCATTGTGGTGGAAGGTCCCATGGCCGGTGGTCACCTGGGCTTTAAGTTCGATGATCTGGTAAACCATACAGCCTCTGATCTGGATACTCTTGTCCGGGAAACACTGGAAGTTACAGAACGCTATCAGCAGCAGGCTGGAAGAGAAATTCCTGTTGTGGCAGCCGGAGGGGTTTTCACGGGATCGGATATTGCACGCTTTATCAATATGGGTGCCGGCGGCGTTCAAATGGGTACACGGTTTGTTGCCACGGAAGAGTGTGATGTTTCCAGGAAATACAAGCAGGCTTTTGTTGATGCCACCAAAGACGATATTGCCGTAATTCTCTCGCCAGTGGGTCTTCCTGCAAGGGTAATTAAAACTCCTTTTGTGGAAAAAAGCCTTGGGGAACGGCAGCAGTTCAATTGTTTCTACAAATGTCTTATTACTTGCGATGCCGACAAGGCCAATTACTGCATAGCCCTTGCACTGCTGAATTCATACAGAGGCGACATGAACGGAGGATTCCCCATGTGCGGCGAAAACGTGCACCGTGTGGAAAGCATCGTAAAGGTTCAGGAACTGATGGATGAACTTACATCAGAAGCAGAACCTCTTCTTACGTAGTCTTCAGCCCCTCTTGCATGTTTACCTGATTACCCGCAGTCGCTGCGGCTATTTCTTGCCCCATACCAAATTTTGCGGGGTAAACAATAACCATGGATCCCTCTTCCTTGGAAATATCCAGGAGAGCCTGTATCTGTCTTAGCTCCATTGAGTTTTCTTCTCCTGCAAGCATTCTCGATGCCTTAGCAAGAGATTCGGCAACGGTAAGCTCGGCCTTTGCCTGTATTACCTTTGCCTTTGCTGATCTTTCAGCTCTGGCAATAACTGCCAGCTCTTCAACCAGAGAAGGGGGAGTTCCTACATCGGTAATACGAACAGCACGCACGTTCACACCGTAATCTGCAGCAGCTCTGTCAATTCCGGCCTTCAACTCGTCGGCTATTCTTTCTGTTTCGCTTAAAAGCGGTCTCAGGTTATTGCCGCCTATGGTGCTTTTAAGAGCCTCCATCGAAACCCATTCTGTGGTCTTCCAGTAGTTCTGAACATGAATAACAGCCTTCTCTGGATCTTCTATCTCCAGCTCCACGGCAGCTGTAACATCAATTGGAATATTGTCTTTTGTCAGGGTTTTGGTTGCCTTTACTTCGTAGGTGGTGATTCTGATATCAACAATTCTGGCTACGGAATAGATGAAAGGCGGTATAAGGAAAATCCCGGGCCCCCTGGCTCCAACAGACTTCCCCAACCGGAGAAGAACCATTCTTTGCCACTGAGGAAGAACGTAAACCATCTTCGCCAGAAGGTTGGCAAGCCACAGAATTGCAACTGTCAATACAATCGCCCAGAAGAATGACCCGTTAACTCTGAATCGGGATACATTGAAATACGGCCAGGCAAGCAAAAACCACAGAGGTACAAGAATCGTCAATCGGATAAAACCTCGTAAAAAACTCTGAACCGGATTTCTGTCAGTCACTTTAACCCTCCTTTTTTTCGACCCCCATATTTATATGTGAACTTGCCGTTACCTCAAACAGCATCAGTACTTGCTGCTCCAGGTACAATACCTTATCATGCTGCCACCAGCCATTACACAAAAGAGGAGGAATGATGAAGAAACTAACCGGTGCGGCAGGTTTGCTTACTCTGTTACTTGGGTCTGGAACTGCATTTGCAGGCGATCCTTACGGGGAAATGGTTGAATCTGCTGTTTCGAACCCAGTGGTGCTGACTTTTGCATTCATTATCTGGTTCGTAACTATTGCTTTTATTATTGCAGCCCAGTGGAAACTGTACGTAAAAGCCGGAGAACCAGGCTGGGCAGCCCTGGTTCCTGTGTACAACATGATAGTTATGATGAAAATTGCAGGGAAACCGGAATGGTGGGTAATTCTGTTGTTTATTCCCATCGCCAACTTTATAGCAGCAATAATTATGTACTTTGGCCTGGCCAGAAACTTCGGAAGAAGCGATGGGTTTGCTGTGGGTCTGATTTTCCTTCCGTACATCTTCCTGCTGATACTGGGGTTCGGAAGTTCAAGATACGTTCCTGTGGCCTGACCCTGTAACAGAATCTGAATAAAACCCCTTGATGGCATTACCCATGAAGGGATTACTCTTTTACTGTATATGTGTAAACAGACCTTGGCGGAACTTCCTGTATCAGTTTTACTTTCAGCTCTCTTACAGTCAGAACCTCATCACCGGGAAACATTACTGATTCAGGGTCTTCCCTTGTATCACTGTTCGGGTCACGAACCTCTACGCTGTAAAGAAAACCTCTTTGTGAACCATCCTGCGTCAAGGTAACTGTTTTCAGTCCGGTTTCTGTGTGTTCATTTACCTCAATCTGCACATGAACCGGTTTGTGAGAGAAAGCCATTGCCAGCGTTTTGCTGAGAGTAATTGTTGACCCTGCCCGAATTGTATTCAACACTGCAGGGCTGCCATGATACCAGCGGAAACTGTTCTTCACGTCTGGAGTAACCTGTGGAGCTTCCCAGTTCATCTGCTTCAAAAAGCCCTCCTTTCATACTGTAAAAACACAGGTTTTCACTTTCTTCCTGTTTGCAATATATATACATTGTAACAGGGTGCTTTCTTCGTAGCACGCTCTGGTACTGTACTGTGCCATACAGGAAAGCACAAGAGGGGGGTGGCAGTGAAAACTGTATCGTGTTTTTCCATGAACATGGATCCGTACCGTGCCGGAATAGAACTGGCAGAGAAACTTGTTGCGATTAAACCAGAGGTTGTCTTTCTCTTCCCGACCATACACTACAATGGCTCTACCGAAATGGTTGAAGCCATATACGATGTTCTGGGCAGCGATGAAACCATCCTTATCGGAAACACTGTTGACGGCTTCTACGAACGGAAAAAAGTAGCAGGGGTTGGTGTTTCAGCTCTCGGGCTTAATTCAGATGGTGGCGTAAACTGGCATCTGAAATATGAGAAGGGAATAGGAGAATCTCCCTTTGCTGCTACAGAAAAGTGCATAAACGACCTGAATGCAGAATGTGGAAACAGTGTACCCTCACTCTATTTTCTTGCTTCAGATTTCCGAACAGACAGTGACGAAATAGTTGCAGCTCTAGCTAAAACAGCCACCGGGCCCGTGGTGGGAGGTCTTGCCGGAGACGACTATTCATTTCATAAGTGTTTTGTTTATGCAAACAGAGAAGTTCTGACAGATAGCATTGCAGTTCTTTCAATGGACGGAACATTCTCTTTTGACATCAGTGTGGCAAACTCTCTTCAACCTGAGGGCAATCCGGGTACAATAACTGAATGCAGTGGAACTGAGGTTCAGTCAATAGACAACATTCCTGCAATGGATTTCATTGACAGAGAACTTGGCAAACCCCTTGAAGCTGTGGATCAGGGCACCATTGTTTTTAAACTCATTGAAGACGAGAACCCCAGCGAGCACAAGATAACAGCTCTGCGTCTGCCTGATGACAGAATGAAAAACAACAGCATCAAACTCTCTGCAGGGATTCAACAGGGCAGGCACATTCAGGTTTGTCTGGCACCTCCCGAGAAAATACTTCAGGATGTAAGAGATATCGGCAGTTCACTGGACAATCTTTCCTTTTCTCCCGTTGCGGCCATTATAGTGAGCTGTGCAGGGCGGAAAAAAGTGCTTGCAGATGATACCGGGAACGAAGTTAAGGAAGTGCTGCAGTGCTGCCCCAGCCTGAAGGCTCTGGTCGGATTCCCTTCCTTCGGAGAATTCGGCCCCCTTAAAAAGCACGGTGGATACTCCCGACCCATGGCGCACAACATGACTTTCATTCTGCTGCTGATCGGAGACTAGAAGATGAAAAACCTGTTCATCAGCCTCATCCCCGATCCACCACAGGGTTTTGAGTTAAGAACACCATCCAGAAGAGACCTGCTGGGAAACCGTGTGGCAATTCTCTGCAACTCTCCCGATGAAGCACTTTCTCTTATGCACGATTTTAAAAAACGTGTATACGGCCTCATTATTACGGAAAGCAGTACATTCTATCACTCAATGATTGGAGTGGAACTGTGGCATCTGGAAATACCTGTAACAAAACTGCCCGATCTGCAGAAAATTGCTGAATACCTGCTGGATGTAATGTCACACGGACAGGCTGCTCTGGACGAAAACAGTAATCTGAAAGCCGAGCTTGAGCTAAGCAGAAAAAACCAGAAGCAGACGCAGACAAGCTACAACCAGAGTACGGAAAGGCTCCGTGCCAGAGTTTCAGAAATACATCACATCTTCGATAATTCGCAATTCGGCATTTTCCGAACCGACATCAGCGGTAAAATTATTCTGGCCAATCCGGCTCTTTCAAAAATTCTGGGTTACGACTCACTTCAGGCAATAAACGAGGTGGGGTTGCCAAGCATCTACCAGCGCAGGTCTGATCGGAAACGGCTTCTGGAACTGGTAAAACAGGGTCCGGTAAGAGAGTTTGAAACCACTTTAATCAGATCAGATGGCACCGTTATTGACACTCTCGTTACTGTTTACCCAGTGCTGGGCGAAGATGGCCAGCTTAAGTTTCTCGAGGGCAATCTTACAGACATTACAGAAAAAAAGCAGGCAGCCAGAGAACTCCACAACCTTCGAACACACCTTTCCCGAATAATCGATTCTATGCCTTCAATTCTCATGGGTGTTGATACAAACGGAATGGTTACCCTGTGGAACAAAACAGCGGAACACAATACCGGCCTGTCTGCCGAGAAGGCCGAAGGGAAGTATCTTGCTGAAGTATTTCCAAGGATGTCTTCCGAAATGGAGAAAATTGCAGCCAGTATCAATACAGGAGAGGTAATACAGGTTCAGAAGAAAGCGATTTTCTCCGGTAAAAGTACATGTCGCGAGGATATCACCATTTTCCCCCTGAGGGGAGATGATATAGACGGCGCTGTCATCCGGATCGATGACGTAAGCAAGGAATGCGAGCTGGAAGAGCAGCTGAACCACAGCAGGAAGATGGACGCCATCGGCCAGCTTGCAGGTGGAATAGCTCACGACTTCAATAATGTTCTGGGAGCAATTATAGGTGCAGCAGAGCTTTTGCAATCTCCAGACGCAGGTCTTAACTCTGAAGCTTCCGATCTAGTAGATATGATACTTCAGGCAGGCACAAGGGCAGCAGATCTTACAGCTAAACTGCTGGCTTTCGGTCGAAAGGGGAAAATAACTTCTTCAGTGGTAGATATTCACGAAATCATAGACAATACAGTATCTATCCTGGCAAGCACCATCAACAAGATCGTTACAATTTCTGTAAGCAAAAAAGCTGCCGTACACACCATTGCCGGAGATGCATCAGGTTTGCAGAATGCACTTATCAACATGGGCATTAACGCCAGCAATGCCATGCCCGACGGTGGTTCTATTTTTATTTCAACTGATAATACATACCTTGATCCCATATACTGTGAAAGAAGCTCTTTTGAAATTGAACCAGGGGAATACGTGGAAATACAGATGAGAGATACAGGATGCGGAATACCCAGGGAAAACATCAGAAAGATTTTTGAACCGTTCTTCACCACCAGCGAGCAGGAATCTGGAACCGGTCTGGGCCTTGCTGCGGTGTACGGTACCGTGCAGGATCATCAAGGAGCAATCAGCGTTTACAGCGAAGATGGCAAAGGCTCTTTGTTTAAGATCATGCTGCCCTGCTCTTATAGGGAAACAGCTGCCATTCAGATAAGCCCTGATGTGGTAACAGGTTCAGGAAAGATTCTTCTGGTTGACGACGAAGAACTCATAAGGGTAACAGGAAAACTCATGCTGGAAGAAATGGGTTACACAGTTCTGCTTGCAGAAAACGGGAAAGCAGCAGTTGAGCTGTTCAAACAGGTATTCAATGACATCGATCTGGTTGTGATGGATATGGTGATGCCAGAAATGAACGGCGGTGATGCGTTTGAAGAAATGTACAGGATTGACCCCACCTGTAAAGTTATCATTTCATCGGGTTTTTCAAAATCAAGAGACATAGATGAACTTAAGAAAAACGGGCTTTCCGGATTTATTCAGAAACCTTTCAGAAATTCACAGCTGAGCCAGCTTCTGGCGGAAGTTCTTTCGAACTGAATATACACTGACAGTCAGTTTGTGTTCCGGTTGTTCCGTATCTGTGTTTTAACCACAACACCATTTTCAACGCCGATAAGCAGATCCTGTTCATGTACCTGTCGGGAACCTCTGCGCACCCCTTCAAGAACAGAACCCTGCGGAATCACCAGCTCTCCTGTAAACCAGTCTGCCAGAACAGGTGCCTTGCCCCTTATCATGTACATACCTTCTATTTCGACAAGATAAAGCCTGCCGTCAGTTACTTCCCAGGTGCCCCGATACTTCCTCCAGCACGCAGAAGTAACGGCAATGGAGTGTTCCGGTACATCTACAACAGCAATTCTTCTATCTTTCGCCGGAATAGCAGGAGTGTTCTCCATTGTTCCCATCTCGCCGTTAAGAATCAGCTTTTCTTGAACCTGTACAGTCATCCGGCTCCTGTCATAAAAAGACTCATGATTTCAAACCTTCTTTTCTGCGAACCTTCACAATCATTTCATCCAGCGCCTGAAGAAATCTGGAACGGTCTTTTTTCGCGAAAGGCTTGGGACCTCCTGTTACCATTCCCTGTTCTCTCAAATCTGTAAGAAGGTTCCGGAGGGACAGAGCATTTCCAATATTGCCTTCCGTAAAAGGCCGCCCTGTGTTGCCCAGAACCTGTGCGCCCTTCTTAATACATCTGGAGGCCAGAGGTATATCTCCTGAAATAACAATATCATCAGTTCCGACATTCTCTACTATCCAGTCATCGGCAACATCTGCCCCTTTGTCTACAACCACCAGATCGAGCCAGCTTGAAGCAGGGATTCTCATCCATGAGTTGGACACAAGGGTGACCTTGAGCCCATACCTCTTTGCCACTTTAAATATTTCCTGCTTAACAGGGCACGCATCTGCATCTACAAAGATATGAAGCAAATCTCAACTCTCTTTCCACAGCTCGTTCAGCCGATTTTAAAGCAGAATACTACCGGAAACGACGTTGGTCAACACCGACAGTACCTGCACAGCTGATATTGGGTTATTGTTGTGGAGGAGGGAAAATGGTATCATTTTTGTGCAACAACAGCGAAACAACAGTGGACTGTGCTGAAGGGCTGCCGGTGCTTGACTGGATTCGATCACAGCCCCACCTGCCAGGCACAAAAGAGGGCTGCAGGGAAGGCGACTGCGGTGCCTGTACCGTTGTAGTAGGAAAACCTGGAGCCTGCGGCGTAGAGTACTCTGCAGTCTGCTCCTGCCTTTTGCCCATGGGAGAAATCGATGGTTGCCACCTTGTAACCATAGAGGGGCTCACATCAGATGACAAGCTTACCCCGTTCCAGCAGTCTTTTTACACTGAAGGAGCCTCACAGTGCGGTTTCTGCACACCGGGAATGATAATGAGCCTTACAGGATGTCTTCTGGGAACACAGGAACCAACAGTTTCCACTGCAATGGAATCTCTTAACGGAAATATCTGCAGGTGCACGGGCTACGTTGCGGTGAAAAGAGCTGTAGACAGTGTAATGAACAGCTTTCCGCTGAAATCAGGCAATCGAATTGAAACACTTATTAAAGAAGGACATATTCCATCATATTTCAGCACTGTCGAAGAAAGACTGAAGCAGCTGCCATTAAAAGTTTCCAACACTGATTCCATCCTGGTTGCCGGAGGCACGGATATCTACGTACATTCAAGTGAGATACTCTCCGGTAAAAATCCCGACTTCCTGGCACAAAGAGATGGTTTTAAGTGTATTCGTACAAGCGACGGAAAGGTGAAAATCGGCGCCGGAGTAACTCTGAAACAGCTCAGAGAATCACAGGTGCTTGCCGGCATTCTTCCCGGGTTGAAAGACTTTCTTCTGAAAGTGTCATCTACACAGATCAGATCCAGAGCCACTGTTGGCGGAAACATCGTAAATGCATCTCCCATTGCAGACATAGCAGTGGTGCTGCTTGCTCTCGATACAACAGTAACCGTTTCCAAGAGGTCTATGCCCCTCCACAAATTCTACCTGGGCTACAAAAAACTCAATATGAATCCGGAAGAAATTCTTACTTCTGTATCTTTTCCCGTACCGCAGCGCGGTTCTGTTCTTTCTTCCCTGAAAGTAAGTAAACGGGAATACCTCGACATTGCCAGCGTTAATTCCTCCATGCTCTTTGCAGTTGAAAAAGGTGTACTAGAGCATGTTCGGTTGTCGGCCGGAGGTGTGGCTCCTGTACCCCTGCTTCTTGAAAAAACTGGTGCGTTCCTCTACGGGAAAACCATTTCCGAAGAAATCATCAGCGCAGCCTGCACAATTGCCGCAGACGAGGTCATACCTATCAGCGATATCAGAGGTTCCAGGGAGTACAAAACACAACTGCTGAAAGCACAGATCAAAGCTCACCTCACAAGAGGCCTGAAACAATGACGCACTTCGACGCAAAGCTTCATGTGAAAGGCCAATCTGTTTTCACAGCAGACATTCCCGTTCCTGAGGGAACACTGTACGCCGCTGTGTTTGTTTCACCGTGTGCGCACGGCAGGATACAGAGTCTTGACACAGAAAAAGCCTGTGCAGCCTCCGGCGTGGTGACAGTTATAACGGCAGAGCAGATTCCCGGCGAGAATGAAATTGGAAACATCGTTATGGACGAACCTCTTCTTGCAGAGGGAGCTGTTCATTTCATCGGAGAACCTGTGGCAGTTGTACTGGCTGAGACCAGGCTTCAGGCTTACAGTGCAGTCAAACTGATCTCTATGACTCTGCAGGAACTCCGCCCGGTAACTGACCCCAGAGAAGCGGCAGAACTGGGCGATTTCATTGTTCCGCCAAGAACGTTTTCCTGCGGAGACACTAAGAAAGCGTTTGGAGAGTGTTCCTTCGTTGTAGAAGGAACTGCTGAATCTGGAGGTCAGGAACACCTGTATCTGGAAACCCAGAGTACCCTTTGCGTACCGCAGGAAGGCGGCGCCCTTCACATCACATCGTCGACACAGAGCCCCTCGTATGTACAGAAAATTGCTGCCAGAGTGCTCGGTATTCCCATTCACCTCATACAGGTTGATGTTCTAAGGCTTGGCGGCGCTTTCGGAGGTAAAGAGGATCAGGCCACACCCTGGGCGGTGATGGCAGCCCTCGGCTCTCACCTCACAGGAAAACCCGTGAAACTTGTTCTTACGAGGCACGAGGACCTTGTAAACACTGGGAAGCGCCACCCATACGCGTATGACTATAAAATAGGTCTTAGCAGACAGGGAAAAATTCTTGCCTGGGAGGTGGACTACTATCAAAACAGCGGTGCTGTGTCTGACCTGTCTACGGCCATACTGGAAAGATCTCTGTTCCACAGCACCGGCAGCTACTTCATTCCGAATGTTGTTGCCACAGGCTACTGCTGCCGCACAAATCTGGCACCCAACACGGCTTTTCGGGGCTTTGGAGGCCCCCAGGCCATGTTCGTAATGGAGGCTGCCATACACCACGCTTCAGAGAAAACAGGTATTGCCGTTGAGAAAATACAGAACACTAACCTGCTGAAACCGGGAGATACATTCCCCTACGGAATGGAATACACCGCTGACGAGGTGCGAAGTTCCTGGAAACTCGCTGAAACCTTCGCGGAGACTGATGAAAAAAAAGCCGCTGTAATCGAGTTTAACAACAAAAGCCGGTACATGAAGAAGGGTATTTCTATGATGCCGGTGTGCTTCGGCATCTCTTTTACCACAACTTTCCTGAATCAGGCAAGTGCGCTGGTGCACGTATACACCGACGGAAGCGTTGGTATAAGCACAGGAGCAGTTGAAATGGGTCAGGGAGTGAACTCCAGAATCCGCCAGGTGGTTTGTGAAGTTTTCTCTATACCGATTGAACGAACAAGAGTTGAATCAACCAACACATCGAGAACAGCCAACACCTCTCCCACAGCTGCCAGTTCTGCTGCAGACATGAACGGTAACGCAGCCATGGCAGCCTGCAGGGAAATAAAGGGAAGGCTGCTAAAGGTGGCAGCGGCAGAGCTGGGCTGCAAACAGGAAGAACTGAGCCTGAGAAATTCATCTGTATGGAACAGAGAACACAGAACAGACCTCACATGGAACACACTTGTAACGAAAGCCTACATAAGCAGAACCGATCTTTCAAGCCACGCTCACTACGCAACTCCCGGAATCTACTTCGACAAAACAACAGAGAAGGGCAAACCCTTCGCATATCATGTGGCGGGTACGGCTGTTACAGAAGTTACAGTTGACTGCCTGCTGGGAACATACAGCATAGACAGGGTCAGCATTGTTCACCATGGTGGAAAACAGCTTAACCCGCTGCTTGACAGGGGGCAGGTGGAAGGCGCGCTGCTTCAGGGAATTGGCTGGGTAACAATGGAACAGCTGGGCTGGAATACCGAAACCGGCAGACTTCTTGCAGACAGTCTGGCCACTTACAAGGTACCGGACATCAACTTTGCACCGGATGTGGCTATTGTGTTTGCAGAAGGAGAGGTTCTTCCAGAAGGCATTGGTTTGAAAGGATCGAAAGCAATAGGAGAACCGCCGTTCATGTACGGAATCGGGGCGTGGTTTGCCATTGCTGATGCCATGAAAAGCTACAGGCCGGATATTTCTTTCGACTATACAGCGCCCATGACCCCTGAAAGGGTTCTTATGACCCTTACATCCGGAAGCGCAAGTTGAAGTACAAGCTTTCCGATGTACTGATGGGGATGGTTATCTACCCTCTGGGTGATACTGTGGCCGCACTGATTCTTCACGAATTCTGTGTTTGCCGGTTGATAGGTATGGCAGCAGTTGGAACTGTTCTTTACTCACTGGAGATTCCTGCGTGGTTCTCGTACATAAACAGCAGATACAACGGGCTTCAGAGAACGCTTATGGCAATTCTCTACTTCAACCCTCTGTGGATCGCACGGCACCTGCTGTTTATCTATCTGTTCACAGGGCATATTTCAGCTGTTCACTGGTCAATTCTCGTAGTGGCACTCAAGTCGTTTTCCCTGAATCTTCCAGTTGTATTCGCTGCCAACTACATAATACAAAACAAAATATCCCTGAACTGGCGATTTTTCGCAAGCGCCGTATTCTCATCACTGATGGCAGTTTACTACGCATTGAGCCGGGTGATCTTTGCATGAATCCGCTGAGTACTTTCCTCGAACTGCAGAGAGACGGCAGAAAAGCTGTTCTGTGTATCGTGGCGGAAACAAAGGGAAGCTGCCCCGGGAAAGCCGGATTCAAGATGACAGTTCCACCGCAGGGCAGCTGTGCAGGCTCTGTAGGTGGAGGTTCAATGGAGTTCCGTGTAATAACCCTGGCGCGGAAGATGATGGAGCAGAATGAAAACAAACCCCGAATCGTTTCTTTTGAGCATACTGCAGATGCTGACCCAGAGGAACGATCGGGATTGATCTGTGCCGGTAATCAGAAGATCGTTCTTGTACCGCATGTCTCTCCCAGTACACAGGTTGAAAACATAAAGGGTCTTGTTGTTGATGAAACAGGCATACGGTTTTCTGGAAAGCCGCCAGAAAAAACAGCTCTTTGTGTCTCCTCAGATTCATGGCTCTACACGGAAAAACTGAGTGCCCCCCCAACGGTCTATATATTCGGCGGCGGGCACTGCAGCCTTGCCCTTACACCTGTGCTGAACTCACTTAACATGCGCGTAGTAGTTGTTGACAACAGAGAGCATGTATGGACCATGGCAGAAAACACGCAGGCCTGGAAGAAAACAGTTTGCGATTACAAAGATGTCTCCAATCTTATCAGAAGCGATGGAGAGGCTCTTGTTGTTGTTATGACAGCTTCTCACACCGGGGATGCCACAGTGCTCAGCCTGATGCTTCCTAAAAAACTGAAATACCTGGGTATGATGGCCAGCAAAGCAACGGGTAAATTTGTTATGGACAAGATGCGATCACAGGGTTTCTCTGAGCAGGAACTGGAAAAAGTATACACGCCTATAGGCATTCCCATTGGAAGCCAAACACCTGCGGAAATCGCTATCAGTATTGCCGCTGAGATAGTTAAGGTTCTGAACGCAGACTGAACCTGCTGCGGTTAATAAATGTAGGACAGAACCAGTATCAGAACGACCAGTACGGCAATAAATATCAGAAAACCTCTGGAATTCCTCTTTTCAGGCTCAACCTCATTGGAACCTGATTTATCTTTTAGAACACTGAGAATAATCAACCCCAGAATAGACAGGAACCCAAGAAGACAGAATGCGGGATGTATGGCTTTAGCTTTCGTATAGAAATAGAATGCCACCAGAAGCAGAGCAGCCCCAGCGACAAGCAGAGGTGTTGAATTAATCATTGCTCCGCAGGCCTGAACAACTATTCCCGGTATCCCGATTGCCATGCTGATGTTGTTGAATCTCTTGATCATATCTTTCAATTCCTTATCGTTTAAACAAAGACTGCAGACCTGGATTGAAAAATAATGTTACTCACAAAGCGGTTCCACTCTGTATATCTCCACCGTATCTGTACCGTTCCTCCACACCGGTTCCCGAAGTACTCTGAGTTCTGACCCGGGTGGCACAATAGCTTCGGTAATCGCAATATTGCCCTGCACCAGCATAAACGAAGACACAACCAGAGTGTAGGAAACTCCCTGTTCCAGCAACGGCTGTTCGCCCAGAATATTCCTTGACGGTACGGCAGATCCTGTAACACCGCACTCGGGAAACTCGAAGTAAGCTCTATCAATTCCAGAAACAAGTACAGTGTCCCCAAAAGAAATACCGTACTGTGCCGCCTGTTTGTAATCCAGAAGCGGACCGACCACAGACAGTGATGTGTCCGGCTGGTAGTAGTAATGCTGCGATCTATTGGCCACTGCCGTAGCAACTACAAAAACAGAGCCAATTGCAACAGCAGTTCCTTTGGGGTAGTACCTGAACAGCATTACAACAGCTCCGGGAATAATCACGGCATACACAGGCATCACGTACCTGAAAAGGTTAAGAACAGAGTCCGGTAAGACAAGAACTATCAAAACATGAAACAGGACAAATAACACCGGAAAAGCCACAAACACTGCGTGAAGTCTGCTCAGAACAAGCCTTTCACGAATAAAGTACGCAGCAAGTACAACTGCAACGAAGCCAAGAAAAGCAATTCTCTCAGGTGGCGAAAACAGTGCCGGAAAAAGAAGAATAAGCACAAAAGGCAGCAGACGCCTGTCTTTATCACGACCTTTTCCCCTTATCATTCCTGCCAGAGCAGCGGTTACAGGTAGCCAGCGGAAATCTTCTGCAAGAACATGAGAACCGAACAGCCTGAGCCTGTCTGCCAGCCAGTGGGGCTCAAAATGCGATCCGGCTCCCGTATATATCTGGAAAAAGTAGTAGCCGTTTACAGCAAGATTAACCAGCCCAGTGGAAACAATCACCAGAAGTGGAGATGCAAACAGCAGAAGTCGAACAGGTTTCTTCAATCCGGTCTGGAACAGTTCTGAAATTAAATACGATACAGGAAGAAAAATAGCCTGCTCTCTGAAAAGAACGGCAAGAGAAGAGATTATCACCGCTGTGATGTATCTCTTTCCTGCATAGAAGTACAGAGACCACACCACAGCAGCGAAAACTGTACTTTCCGGCATGGGTCTCATTGCCTGCGTAATAAAAAGAGGGCTGACAAGAAGGGCAAGAGCTGAAATCCAGCCAGCCATTTCACATGACAGCAGCCTGGCCAGCCGATACATTCCCCAGATACTTAAAAATGTTGCTGCAGCCGGAAGAAGCCTGGCCACCCACAGAGTTTCACCGAACACACCTGAAAGAACTGCCCACATCCAGAAAAACAGAGTAGGATGCCCCATGGCCTGTTCTCCCTTTTCCATTCCCGCAACAAGTGGGTTAAACCCGTTTTCTCTAATCCATCTGGCGGTGCTGTATCCGTAATCCAGAGAATCTCCAAACAGAGGAACTGAAAGAGATAAAATGTACAGCACACTCACCAGAACAAGAGCGATTACAATAAATCCTGTTTCAGCTTTCACCGTACTCCTCTCAGCCTCTGTACTTCCATGAAGCCGCAAAAAGCCCGTCAATTCCTGCTTCAGGCGGAAAAACAGACAGAAAGCCCTCACCTGTGACAAGTGCTTCAGGCGCCGGGAAGGGGATTCTCTCGAATGCGAGGTTTCTCTCTTCAAAAAACCGCACCACCCCGGAGTTCTCGGCAGGTTCAATACTGCACGTTGAATACACCAGAACTCCGCCTGATTTTACTGTCTTTGCAGAATCTGTTAGCATTTTTCTCTGTATCTGAACCAGTTCTTCCTCCATTGCAGTAGACCAGTTCCACCTGGCATCGAACCTCCGGCGGTAAACTCCGGTATTCGTGCATGGAGCATCGACGATAACCTTGTCAAATTGCGTTGAAAAAGGAAGGCTGGAGCAGTCCGCGGCAACGGGGAAACAGCTTTGCCAGTGCAATCTGTTTCTGTTTGCCAGCCATCTGTTCATTCTCTTTCTCTTTCTGTCAACAGAGATCACAAAACCGGTTCCGCTGAGATGAGCAGTTTTTCCCCCTGGCGCAGCTCCAACCTCAAGAACCATTTTGCCGGGCAGTTCAGCCATCCCCTGCCCTACAATGGCGGCAGACTCATCCTGTACATAGAAGTTCTCTGAAGGTTGAAAGGCACCCTGCCTCTCCATAACACGGTAATGTTCCAGAAACCTTCCCCTTTTCGTACCTTCAGAGATATTACCGAAAGCATACCCCCCAAGGGAGGGAGGCTGATTGTTCCACAACAGAAGCTTCTGTGCTGCCGATTCTCCGTATCGCTTTATCCACCTGTTAACCAGCTCTTCCGGGTGCGAATACAGTATGTGAAGGGGAAGATTTTCTTCTGTGTGACCGGCAATTTTCCTTAGAACGGCATTTACCAAACCTCTTGTTTTCCTGCTGGAGTGCGCCTCCACCGTAGCCGATACTGCAGCGTGCGCCGGTGTTTCCAGAACAATCAATTGAACAGCGCCAATCCTGAGACTGTTCACAACATCGGGATCAAGAGTGTACAGTGACCTCCTTACATATCTGGCCAGAGCATGGTCAATCCGTTTTCTCCATACCACAGCTTCTCTGTACATCCTGGTGGCAAAAGCCATATCTTCGGAGGAAAGGGGGAGCCTTTCGGAACTCCCCCTCAATAGAATACAAGCCTGAGCTCTCGAGCCGGCTCCTCTGCTTTTATATAACGTTCTCTACCCTTTCCATATCGGGGAAATACTTCTTCAAGCTCTTCTCAACTCCGAACTGCAGGGTCAGAGTAGCAAATGCGCATCCGCTGCAGGATCCCTGAAGCCTTACCTGAACGGTTTTTCCCTGGATTGCAACAAACTCGATGTCTCCTCCATCAGCCTGAAGCATAGGGCGTACCTCCTCCAGTTTGGCTCTTACGTTTTCTTCGTTGAAATCGAGTGTTTCACTCATACAGCTTTCCTTTCGTCAGCATTAACCGACCTGAACCTGGGCGAGAACAAGAGCAACGACGGTCATCAGCTTTATTAGAATGTTAAGTGACGGACCGCTTGTATCCTTGAAAGGATCACCAACCGTATCACCCATCACTGCGGCATCATGACTGGGAGAACCCTTTCCACCCATGTGTCCTGATTCTATGTACTTCTTTGCGTTATCCCACGCCCCTCCGCTGTTGGACATGAAGATGGCCAGTAGAACACCTGTTACTATAGATCCGGCGAGAAGACCGCCAAGAGTCTCTGCACCGTTGGTGCCAAATGCAAAGTAAACAGCCACAGGCACAACAAGAGCCATAACTCCCGGAAGAATCATCTCGTGAAGTGCGCCTCGGGTTGCTATTTGCACGCACTTCTCTGTTTCCGGATCGGCTGTTCCCTCCATAAGACCTTTGATATTCTTGAACTGCCTTCGAACTTCTTCAACCATTTTCATGGCAGTTTTGCCAACAGCCCTCAACGTAATTGAGGCAAACACGAATGGCAGAAGCCCGCCAAGGAACAAACCGGCAACCACATTTGGATTGAGAATATTAATTCCCTCGTTGAAAAGACCTGTAACCTCAGCGTACGCCGAGAAAAGGGCAAGGGAAGTTAAAGCAGCGCTACCAATTGCAAAGCCCTTACCCATGGCTGCTGTTGTATTGCCTAAAGCATCAAGCTTGTCTGTTCTTGCTCTAACCTCTTCAGGAAGCCCGGCCATCTCGGCAATACCGCCTGCATTATCGGCAACGGGCCCGTATGCGTCCACAGACATGGTCATACCCACGTTCATAAGCATTCCAAGAGCGGCAAGAGCAATACCGTAAAGACCAGCGTAATTGTAACTTACAAGAATCGCTGCTGCAATGAACAAAATGGGTCCAATGGTTGATTCCATGCCTACTGCAATACCTTCGATAATTGTTGTGGCAGGGCCGGTTTTTGTTGCCTCGGCAATCAACCGGACAGGTTTGCTGCTGGTGTAGTATTCTGTGATAAGGCCAATGGCAGTACCAGCTACAACACCTGCGGCAATAGCCCAGAAAACTCCCGTTGAAACATGAAGAAGGTTAACCATCCAGAAGGCACCGAGAATAGCCAGCCCGGCACTGACAAACGTAGCATTTCGAAGAACCGTGTGGGGCGAGCCTTTTCCGAATATCTTCACAAAAACAGCACCTACAAGGCTGGCCAGAGTACCAAGGGCAGCCAGAACAAGCGGAAGAGAAATCAGTGATGCTTTGCCTATGTGCATCACGTCAGCGGCGTTGCCTGTAAACAACTCACTGACTCTGGCAGCATTCATCCCAAAAGCAAGAACTATAGCGGCGATAATACAGCCGACGAAAGACTCGAACAGGTCAGCCCCCATACCGGCCACATCACCTACATTATCTCCAACATTGTCTGCAATCACAGCTGGGTTACGCGGATCATCCTCTGGAATACCTGCCTCAATTTTCCCAACCAGGTCGGCTCCTACATCAGCACTCTTGGTAAATATGCCGCCTCCTACTCTGGCAAAAAGAGCAATACTGCTGGCTCCCATACCAAAACCGGCAATGCTGTTCAGGTCAACAGTGTCCATACCCAAAATATTCTGCAGAAAAACCCGTACCGTCTCCACCTCGTGAAATACCAGATAGAAAATGGATACTCCCAGAAGCCCCAGAGCAGCAACGGCAAACCCCATTACACTTCCACTTGAGAACGCAACGGAAAGTGCACTGGATATGCTGGTTCTTGCAGCATGAGTTGTTCTTACATTTCCGACTGTAGCGGCACCCATTCCGGCAACTCCGGCGATCATGCTGAAAAGTGCACCTGTGACGAAAGCAATGGATGTAGCTTTGTTCACTCCGAAAAACAGCAGAACTGCCACAACCAGAATAAACACAAGCAGTATTCTGTACTGGGTTTTAAGATAAGTCATAGCACCTGAATGTATCATCGACGCGAGTTTTTTCATACTATCTGTTCCCTGAGGCCTTTTTTTCACAGAAACAAAAACCAGCCAGGCAACAATACCCGTAAGAAGAGCGACAGCCGGCGGGAAATAGCTAAATAAAAATTTTAGATTCAAAACAGCCTCCATACAACAAACCTGTTGATTTCCTAACGCACTTGAAAGTAACAGCTTTTATGGTTCAATCCCCCCTATCGGGTCAACCCCGCCAGAACATGTCCGGCAAGAGCATGATCTGGATCCCTGTAAACAGCTTCAAACAAGAGAACTTCCCCCTGTCGGAGGCTAGCAATTCCATGGTGAAAAGCCATGTTTATTCCTTCCGCTTCAACGGTTCCAGCTGTTGCCTAGACTATGTACAGATATGCAACAACACTGGCCAAATCAGGCAGAAGGGTTCCCCCAATATTGTTTAGAACTCTGAGCACGAGGAATATAACCATGAAGCGAGCAATCGGTAACCTAAATTTGACAGCAGTAAAAACGGCAATACACCTGCTGTGAGAACAGCTGCAATACAGTCTTCCACCGGCATCAGCTCATTTTCTCGATAACGAGAGTTGTAGAGTACCCGTTAATCAGTGGAATTATCACAACATCCCCGTGGTTCTCCCTAACAACATCAGCACCGACGACCTGCTCTTCAGCATAGTCACCGCCCTTTACAAGAACATCCGGTATTATTTCCGTAATCAATTCAAGCGGCGTATCCTGCGAAAATGGCACCACGCAATCCACCACCCGCAATCCCGACAGAACAGCCACTCTGCTCTCGAGAAACTGAACAGGCCTGGCATCTCCCTTCAACCTTCTTACGGAATCATCGGTGTTTACCCCCACAAAAAGAAAATCTCCCTGCATACGCGCCTTCTCGAGAATTTCAAGATGTCCCGGATGAAGAAGATCAAAACAACCATTGGTGAATACTATCCGCTTCCCCTGCTTTCTCAGGCGATGTGCCAAACCGGCGGCTTCTGCCGCAGAAAGAACGGGAGCTCTCCAGACGCAATCACTCAAACCTGCCTGCCTCTCTCAAGATGTCATCCGGGCTTACTGCATAAACTCCAGGTTCTCTGCAAACTGCCGCAGCGGCAAAATTTGCCAGCGTTGCCGCATCTACTGTATCGATGCCGCAGCTTCCGGCAAGCCCTATAACTGCAATTACAGAGTCACCTGCACCGGACACATCAAACACATTTCTGGTGACTGCTCTTAGATGCCGGGGCTCCCTGCCGTTACCCTGCACCAGAACGGAACCGTTAGAGCCCAGTGTGATAAGAACTGCTTCTGCGGAAAGACGGCTGCGTATTTCCACGGCAGCATCAATGGCTTTTCCAACGCTATCAATGTTCACTCCAAGGGCAAAACCAGCCTCATGCCTGTTTGGTTTGAACATACTGCAGCTGGAATAACTCCAGAAATTTCTTATTTTCGGATCCACTGCCAGGTACAGTTTTCTCTGTATGGAACTATTCACTATATGCTTTACCAGTTCCGGCGTAAGAACCCCTTTGTCGTAATCCTCTATAATCACGGCACTCACAGTGTCCATTATCTGATCTATTCCCGATTTCAGCTCTGTTTCAACTGCAGGTGAAAGCAGATGAGTTTTTTCCCTATCAATTCGTAGAAGCTGCTGGCTTCTTCCCATAACCCTTGTTTTCACAGTAGTTGGCCTGCCCGGATCTGAAACCACAGCATCGATGTTCACTCCGGCCTCGGAAAGAAGCTCTCTGATACTCTCGCCATCACTGTCACTGCCGGTAACTCCTGCCATTACAGGCTCGCCTCCCAGAGAAAGAACGTTCAGCGCAACATTTGCTGCTCCTCCAGGGATACTGTTTTCACAGTTGTCTCCCAGCGTTACCACAGGCACCGGTGCTTCCGGAGATATTCTGGACACCTTTCCGTTGAGATAGTGATCCAGAACAAG